>JBLNAZ010000139.1:0-18724 GCA_050259615.1 Syntrophomonadaceae bacterium
CAAACTCAACCATTGAATGAACAATAGACTCGGGATGGACCACCACTTCAATTTTTTCCTTTGGAATGGAGAAAAGCCATTTGGCTTCAATTACTTCGAGTCCCTTATTCATCATTGAGGCAGAATCTATTGTAATCTTGCTGCCCATTTTCCAGTTCGGATGGTTCAGTGCTTCATCCACTGTTACATTCTCTAACGACTCCTTGTTCCTGTGAAGAAAAGGACCGCCGGAGGCTGTAAGTATAAGTTTTTCAACCTCATGGGGTTTTTCACCCACAAGGCACTGAAAAATAGCACTATGCTCGGAATCGACAGGGATAATCTCCGAATTAAACTCCCGGCATAATCTGGTAATTAGTTCACCGGCAGCAACAAGGGTTTCCTTATTTGCCAGCGCTATTCTTTTGGATAATTTTATCCCTTCTATTGTAGGAGCAAGGCCTGCAAAGCCCACCAGTGCGCTGACAAGAATATCGAAATTTCCCTGCCTGGTAGCATCCAGAAGCCCCTCGTCGCCGGAGAGGATTTCACACTCTTTTGACGTTATCCTTTTCCTGAGTTCCCTTGCAGCCTGGTTGTCTTTTACGACTGCCACGGAGGGGTGAAATTCTTTGATTTGCTGTTCAAGTAAGTCTATATTGGTGTTTACGGTCAGGCCTTCGACCTTAAATCTATCCGGATAGGCTCTGACCACATTCAAGGTATTAACCCCTATAGACCCGGTAGACCCCAAAATTAAAATTTTCTTCATTTCAGCCAATTATTAAACACCAAAAGTTAAAAAAGTAACCGTTGCAAAGCAACGTAAAAGAACAGCAAACGCGCTTCTGTCAGGAAATAAATCTGTGAGTCAGAGCCAAAAGAAAGTTTACTAATACTAAAACGTTAATTATGGTAATAATTGTTTCCAAACCGTTTAAATTGCTGTAAACGCCTTCACCAATAGATGCCTTGCCTTCCAGATTGCCCCCGAGTGCCAGTCTCACCTTTTTTGCCTTAGGGATTAGAAAAGCAAAGACGAGCACAATAAGAATAACCATTATAGCCTGTTTTTCTGCCAGCCAGCGGTTAGCAGAAAAATTAAAGAATGAATAGTAAGGAAGAATTGAGGTAAGAATTACCCCTGTAACAACTATGCCGGTCATGCCGATTATGCCGGTGATATTAACCAAATGCAGATAAACAGAAATAAGTTTCCCTTCAGATGGGCTGCCCTTGGATTTTTTGATATTTTTTCTTAAGACCAGGTCAGCCGGCACCAGTCCCAGCCACACGACTGCTGAAAGTACATGTATTACAGTCAGAATTGCCTGCAGAAGCATTTTTTCCTCATTAATATATTTTATAAATAAACTAAACAAACTGAAAGACATTAGTTATGGAACCACTCTTTTTCCCCTTTCAGTGTTCCTTCTTTTGCCCAAAGTGCGTATAAAAGAAAATATATAAAAATATTAAAGAAGTTTAAATTTAATTTATTTAAAAATAAAAAAGGCGGAGATGCAGTCTCCGCCTTTAACTATTCAGTGCTCAATGGAGCTTTTACAGACCCTTGAAACCTTCGGGGTAAAGTACTACCCTGATATAATTTTTTTCGTCCAGGTATTTCTTTGCTGCTGTCTGAACTTCCGAAGCCGATATTTTTTCTATTAGCTTCGTATAATCCAGAATCTCTTTCGGATCCTCCCCGTTAAAATAGGAACCCGATAGACTGTTAAGCCATACCTCGTTTTTCTTTAAGGATGTTTCCCTCGACCTCAGGTGCGTCTCTTTTACCTTCTGTATGTATGTTGGAGCCGGACCGAAGTTTTTAAGGCTGTCGAGCTGTGTAAAGACCGCCTTTGTGAGCTCTGCGGCTTTCTTGGGGTCGCAGCCGAATGAGATGTTAATGCTGTATCCCTGCTTCGGGAAGTGGCTTTCGCCGTGGCGCACGCTTACACCGTATGTGCCGCCTTTTTCTTCCCTTATTACCTCGCGGAGCTTAATATCCAGCACGTCTGTAAGCGCCCGCAGGTCGTATATGTTCTGCGACGACCATTCGAAGGGTCCGTTAAAGCTTAAAACAACGTAGCTTTTGGGCTCAATTCCCTTGAAAACCTGTTTTTCTATTACGCCCCTGGCATATTCCATTTTGGTATCCTTCCAGCTTTCTTTTCTTCCCGTGGAAGGCAGGGATGCAAGGTATTCCGTAATAAGGGGCTTTAATTTTTCAACGTCGAAGTTGCCCACAAAAACAAATGTAAAGTCGCCCGCATCCGCAAAACGGTCCTTATAGAAATCGAACGCTTTCTTCAGGTCGATTTTATCCAGGGTTTTTACGGTCCAGGGATTTGAACGGAAGTGATAATTCCAGAGCGTCAGGTTAAAAGTATCCTGAAGAGCCGAATAAGGATCGGCGCTCCTGTTTTCAAAATAAGCCTTCATTCTTCCCTTGTAGGAAAGAAAAGCTGTGGAATCCATGCGCGGGGAGGTAAAGTAAAGGTAGATGAGCTTAAACATGGTTTCCATATCCTGGGAGCTTCCGGAGCCAGCAACTGCTTCCTGGAGGTCGGAAATATTAGGATAAACCCTTACCACCTTGCCCGAAAGAGCTTTCTGAAGCGCAATCTGATCGAATTTTCCTACTCCGCCTTCATTTACAATAGAAGAAGCCACAACCGCCGACACATAGTCGTCATCCGGAACAAGAGAATTTCCGCCGCGGCTGAATGAAGTGAACAGCACCTGATCGTTCTTAAAGTCGGTGGGTTTTAAGACCACCTTAATTCCGTTTGAAAGCGTAAGTTCTGTAAGTCCCAGATCTTCGCGCTTATTTTCTGAAGCTATTCTACCCGGTGAAGGGGGGTTATCGAGGAGCTCAGTAGAAACCGTTTTATCCACGTAAGCCGTTACCTGCTCTTTACCCGCGGCCTCAAAGATCTTAGCAAGCTCTTCTTCCTTAGGGATTGCAAGTCCCTCTTTTTCAGGCACATTTACCATAACCACGCGGTTCTCATCGCGTATAAAGTCGCTGGCCAGCTTGTTTATTTCTTCAAGCGTAATTTCAGGAACAAACTTCTTATAAAGGTCGTATTCATATGCTATTCCGGGAGCCGGCTCCCCGGTGAGGTAATTAGAGACGTATTCGGAGGCATACCTTACGGATTCCGTCTTATCTTTTTCCTTATAAGACTGCTCCATCCATCTCAAAGTCTCTTTTTTCTGGCGATCGAGCTCAGTTGCAGTAAAACCGAACTGATCAACTCTTCTGGCTTCCCTCAGGAGTGTTTCAAGAGCCCTGTTTATTCCGTTATCCTTTACCATGGCTGCCAGTATATAGCAGGCTTTTGTTCTTACAATGTCATAATTTCCCGACTGTCCATAAATAAAAGGAGGATCGGCCTGTTTTGAAAGCTCATAAAGCCTTTGGTTAAACATGCCGTTATAAAGCCCTTCAACAATTTGGCGCCTGTAGTCTTTTACCGTCACTTCAGGCTCAATGGGTCTCATATAATATATGCTGACTTCAGAGCGTGAGGCTTCCTTGTCGGATGCTATCGTAAAATACGGTTCCTTATGGTCGGGCACCTGACTTAAGGTGTGCTCTCTTGGTTTTTCAGGAGAAGTTATGCCTGAAAAGCGGTTCTTAATTATCTCCTCAATTGTATTTACGTCAAAATCACCCACGGCAATAACTGCCAGAAGGTCGGGGCGGTACCAGTCCTTGTAAAATTTTTTCAGAGTCTCATAGTCAAACTTTTCCAGTATCTCTTTTTTGCCGATCACGTTATGTTCGGCGTATTTTGAGCCTTTGAAAAGGATTGGGGACTGTTTGTCCCACATTCTGGCTTCGGCACCGCGCCCTAAGCGCCATTCTTCAATTATGACGCCTCTCTCCTTGTCAATTTCGTCATTTTCATAGCTAACGTTGTGCGCCCATTCCTCGAGAACCTGGAATCCCTTTTGAAGGATTTTCACTGTATCTGTAGGGACCTGCAGCATATAGACTGTCTGGTCGAAAGACGTATAGGCATTCACCTCGGGTCCGAAGCGCATGCCGATGGACTCCATGAAATTTACCACTTCCTGTTTTTTGAAATTCTTTGTGCCGTTAAAGGCCATATGTTCAGAGAAGTGGGCCAGGCCGTTCTGGATATCGTCTTCCTGGATGGCGCCGGCGTTAACCACAAGCCGCAGTTCGGCGCGTTTTTCGGGTTTAAGGTTCTTTTTGATATAGTAGGTAATACCGTTTGGAAGCTTTCCTGTTTTGATCTCGGGATCCAGGGGCAGCTTGTCGTCGGGATTAACGGTGATCTGGGAAAGTACCGGATCTTTCTTAATTTCCTGTGCATTCAGGTTAAGAAAGATTAGAAGAAAGAAAAAAGCTGAAGTGAATAAAAAAGAGCGTTTCATTTTTTCTCCGTTTGTTGAGTAGGATTTATTCTAAAAGCTGAGATTTCAGGTTGAAAGGTTACAATTCAATTGTGCGAGAAATAAATTAAGGAATATCGGAACGAATAACAAGAAAAGAATGGATCCTACAAACATGCAGACTATAAATAGAAAACCACTACGTGGTTTTGAATTGTTTTTGGGATCCATTTTCTACAAATAGGTATCCGCTAACGCGGAAAGAACAATCTTTTAATCCAGTGCAAAGTTTTTTCTTCCTAACCGCGTTATGCGGTTACCTGTTTGTATGCGTGAGTTAAGCCATTCCACAATGGTAGAGAAGATCTCGTCGCTGTGGGGTTCATTGTGGATTTCGTGATAAAGCCCTGGAAATATCTTAAGCGTGCAGTTTTCACCGTTTTCAGCAGCAAATTCGCGGCTCGACTGAGCCGAGGTTATATGATCCTCCCCGCCGTGTAGTATCAGAATCGGGTAGCTGAAATCCCGTGCATGCCTGAGGGCATAATCACCCGCCTCATGAACGCCGAGGAAGGTGTGTATGGAAATCCAGGGATGGATGAAAGGGTCTTTCTCCCTTTTTTCGCCCTTGTCCGCCGCGTCTTTTTTCTTATGTGAAAGCTTTGCAGGACGGATGCCGTTCCATATTCTTAAGCTCGGCCAGTATTTATCCAGCCATTTAACTAAAGAAACGAGTCGGGGTTTAGGGGGTTTGGTAAGTTTAAGCCAGGGGCCTGTAGCTATAACGCCTTTAATATCCGACTTATAGCGCAGGGCGTAGTTTATTACGAGGTTGCCGCCCATGCTGTGTCCGTAAAGGAACATATCCTTATCCGGGAAATGCAAAGCCGCCTGTTCTATAAGGCGGGCAATATTGCCCAGCATGGCTTCATAAGAAGGCGCGTGGCCGCGTTTACCTTCCGAGCGCCCGTGTCCATACTGGTCAAAAGCAATAAGTGCAAAACCCTCATCTGTCAGCTTCCGGGGCAGCAGCTTATAACGGCTGCAGTGTTCACCGAGGCCGTGAATAAGGCAGACCACGCCTTTAATTTCATCCTCAGGCTGCCACATCTGTCCGTAAATTCCGGCACCGTCTTCTGTTATCCAGTTAAATTCCCTGTGTTTCATCCAATCAGAATCCTAATTATTAATCAGCTATAATAATATTTATCGTCTTTCTAAGCATTATTCATGCGCAGCTTTCAAACGATAACAAATATCAGTGTGCTGAAGGTTTCCTTAAATGAACAGATTTATTTATGCACAAGTTTAGTATAAGGATAATATCAGTAAAACATTACAGCTTGAGAGCCAGAAGTTTTCCGCCGGTTTCAAGGTAATAGTTCAGAGATTTTTCCCACCATTTCATCATCTCCAGGAACTGCTTGGCCGATTTGCCGTCGATAAACTCGTTGCCCTTTTCAGTTATAGGCGTAAAAATGTATTCTATATGGAGGTTGGACGATCCGTCGCGGTTATCCTCAAGGCGCATTTTAATTCTTACCACTACCACTTCCCAGGTCATTCTTACAAATTCAATTTCAAAGTTTTCCTTGTCGTAGCGTGTAACTGTCCAGATTGTATTTACCTCGCCTTCGTGCTTGGTCTTAAATACGGCGCCATCTTCAGCGAAGCCCGATTCGGAATAGATCATTTCATAATGCCAGCCGTCGAGCCAGTCGAGCTCTCTTCTGGGACATAAAAGCGGGAAAATTTTATCGGGTGTTGAATTAATTTTCTGTATATAGCTTCTATTTACTCTTTTTGAAACAAATGGCGGTTTCTTTTCTTTTTCTTCTGCCTGTTTCTTTTCTTTTTCTTCCTTCTTCATTTTGTCCCTGGGATTAATAATGGAATTAATACATTAGGAATTCTTACGTCTGCAAAAATAATAATTAAAGGATCAGAAAACACAATTTTTTAAAAATTAATATTTCCCGGCCTCAGAACTTAAGGAGCAGAAACTGCGCCTGCAGAATATATCAATGTATGTTTTTGTCTTTATCCCTCTGCGCCGCCTCATTTTTCTGCTGCCTCAGATTAAGCTTTTCAGCTTTCAGCTGTTCAGCCTTAAGGCGGGCATTCTCTTTAATAAATGGCTTTTGTATTTTCAGGAACTCGAATAAAAGGTACATTGTAATGAAGAAAGCGAAGTGAAAAAGAATAATAGGGATAAAGCCGAGTGTAACGATTTTGCTCATTGAGTTCAGTTCCTCCTTGCGCATTGGAGTCAGAGTTTCGTTAAAACTATAGGCTATGTTTGTAAGCGCAAAATAGTCATAAAATATCCAAGCCAGGGATATAAGTCCAAGAATTATCGTAATTACAGCGGCTATTTTCAGTTTTGTCATAACCTCACCCTCCTGAAGTAATAGTTTGTTATGCCGGTTAAACTGCAGAATTAATTAAGCTATCCAGACCGTCTTAATATTTACGAATTCCTTAATGCCGTACTGAGCAAGCTCTCGTCCATAGCCGGAGTTTTTAATTCCGCCGAAGGGGAGCCGGGGATCGGAATGGACCATTCCATTAATAAAGACCGAGCCTGCTTCAATTGAGTGAGCCAGCTGCTTGGCTCTTTCGGTATCCTGTGTCCAGAGATTTGCCCCAAGGCCGAATTCCGTATCGTTAGCAATTCTAATTGCATCGGCCTCGTCCTCAGCCTTTATAATTGCGGCTATAGGGCCGAAGGTTTCCTGCTCGTAGGCGGGCATACCCTTTTTCACGTTGGAAAGAACGGTAACAGGGTAATAGTAGCCCTTCATACCGAGGCGTTTGCCGCCGCTAAGGACTCTGGCGCCCAATTTAACCGATTCCTGCACCTGCTTATCGAGTTCCAGAAGCAGGTCCTCCCTTGCAATGGGACCCACGTCGTTTTGCTCATCCATCGGGTCGCCAATTTTAAGTCCCTTTACAATTGACACAAACCTGCTTTCAAAGTCTCTTAAAACGTCTTTTACCACAATAAATCTTTTTGATGCAATGCAGCTCTGTCCGTTATTAATAATTCTTGAAGCAACGGCAATTTTGGCAGCCTGATTAACGTCGGCATCTTTAAGCACTATAAAAGCGTCGCTTCCTCCCAGCTCAAGGACGGTTTTCTTCAGGTTTCTGCCTGCTATGGAAGCCACCTGGCGCCCCGCGCCGTCGCTTCCCGTAAGCGTAGCCGCCCTGACCTTCGGGTGTGAAATAATTCTTTCAATCATGGAAGATCCGACCAGGAGCGTCTTAAATACATTAGGAGGGAAGCCGGCCCTGGTAAAGACCTCTTCAATTGCCAGGGCGCTCATAGGCACATTTGAGGAATGTTTCAGAAGTCCCACGTTGCCCGCCATTAAAGCCGGGGCAGCAAAACGGAAGACCTGCCAGTAGGGAAAATTCCACGGCATAACAGCCAGAATAACTCCCAGGGGGTCGAACTGCACGTAGCTTTCGGAAGCATCGGTTTCGGCCTTCTCGCGCCCGAGAATCCGTTCGGCATTTTCAGCATAATACTCGCATACCCAGGCGCACTTTTCAACTTCCGAAAGCGCCTGTTTGAGCGGCTTGCCCATTTCAACGGTAAGAATTTTTGCGTAGCTGGAGCAGTTTTCCCTCAGTATAGATGCGGCCTTCAGCATATGGCCGCGCCTTTCGGGAAATGTTTTCAGCTTCCACTCATGGAAAGCGTCGTAAGACCTGTCTATTTCTACATATACTTCATCTTCTGTAAGCTCATCGTAGCTTGCAATTTCTTCTTCTGTTGCCGGATTAACAGCCCTCATTGACATAAAGATTTCCTCCGGGAAATTTTAAGATTTAGACAAGGCCGGAAAACTGCATTTCCCGGGCTTTGCTTCCACAAAACAACTGCACAGAATATTATATATAGAATCTATTAAATAATCCATAAATAAAAAACCCCTGAGCTCAGCGAAAGCCAGGGGTTACGGTATATACTAGAGAGTATTTGTTTTGCGAAAAATCTATAAAATATTTACTATCCTTAATCTTTATTATTAACCGCTACGTCGATCTTTGTTTCGAACTTAACGGTAGAGAGCACAAAAGTAGTTTTAATTTTGCTTACGCCCTGAATTTTTGTCAGCTTGTGCAGGAGGAAATCCTCATATTCGCGCATATCCTTAAGAGCAATCTTAAGTATAAAATCTTCTTCTCCGGCCACATAGTAGCACTCAAGCACTTCGCTTAATTTTTTAATCTCTTCCCTGAAGTTCTCCAGCGAATTAAGCTGGTGCACGGATAGAGAAACTGAAGTAAAGGCCCACATCCCCTTGCCGGCTTTTTCAGCATCCACAAGCGCAACATAACGCCTTATAATTCCTGAATTTTCCAGGCGTTTTACCCTGTCGAGCATTCCAGCCGGGGAGATATTAAATTCCGAGGCTAAAAGCGCATTGGTAATATTGGCGTCAGTCTGCAGTCTTTCGAGTATTTTCTTGTCGGTTTCGTCAAGTTTCATTATTCCGCCAGTCATTCAGTTAAAGGGCCGGGGTATACCCGAATAAAATTCAAATTTAATAATTTTTACGTTAATAATATAAGGGTATTCTATCTTTAATGCAAATATAATTAAAACATCTTATTAAAATTATAATTTAAAGACGCCACATTATCCTTTTCCCCGTTTTATCTTCACACTGTTCAGCTTGCTTTTTACAAAATCCCGTGTATTTTAAATACTCGGGAGGGAGAGGGGGCCCGGCAGAAAACTGTTCCCCGTTCGGTAGTTCGTCGCACATTTACGCAAACTATCGGGGGTCGTATGAAAAGTAAGTATACTTTTTCTCTATGTTGTATACTGTTCTTTATAGTTCCGCTTAAAGCTTTTTCCCAGACGCCTGAAATCGTTAAAATTTCGGAAATAATGTTTTACGGAGTTTCGGGCAATAACGAATTCGTTGAAATCTTTAACCCTGACTACAGCAAGGCAGCGGACTTAACGCACTTTGCCATAAAGTATTACACCTCGCTCCCCGATACAATAATTTCTTCAGGCATGGGACTTACACTTCAGCCGCGCTCATATGCGGTTATCTTCGAAGGTGATTACGATCTTTCCTCAGGCGTTTATAAAAGCCTTATTCCTCAAGGCGCGCTCGTACTTAAGATTAACAGCAATAGCTTCGGATCTTCCGGCATGTCAAACACCACCGCAAGAAAGGTATGCCTCCTTAACGCACGGTCGGATACGCTTGACGCCTTTACATATTCAGCCGATAACAAGGCCGGGATCTCCGATGAAAAGATAATTCCCGATGGCGATAATGCCCCATCTAACTGGGCAAATTCGCTTATACAGGGAGGCACACCGGGATACAGAAATTCCGTAACGCCAAGGGATTTTGACGTAAGTCTTTTTGCTGTAAGGATTAACCCTCTTCATCCGAAGCAGGATGAGGCAATAAACGTCAGCCTGGTGATAAAAAATTCCGGAATAAAAAACGCGGAAAATTTCACGGTTGAAGCTTTTTTGGATCCCGGTATAAATTCTGCTGAAAGTCCTCAGCAAAAAATATTGTCGGCTAATGTAGCGGTCCTTGCGGCAAAGGATTCCTCTGTGCTGGCCTTTAAGCTTCCGGGGCTCCTAGCCGGAAGCTACAGGATAACAGGACAGGTAAACTTTCCAAAAGATGAAATACCCGTAAACAACAAAAAGATATTATCCTTCAGTATAAACCCCCTGCCCGGCAAATACAACGACCTCGTGATAAACGAAATTATGTCTGCCCCGTCTTTAGGAGAGCCCGAGTGGATTGAGCTTTTTAACCGGTCAGATGCCGCTATTAACTTAAAAAACTGGAAAGTGTCCGACAGAACCTCCCATGCACTTATCCTTCAGAAAGATTTTCTCCTGAGGCCCGGTGAGCTTATTGTTTTAAGCCGCGACTCCACGGTCCGCAATTATTACAGCATCCCCGCGCAAATTTTAGTCTGCAGCCTGCCGCAGCTGAATAACTCAGGGGACGTGATAGCTCTAAAGGATTCCACGGAACTTACTGTAGACAGCCTTCAGTTCGGCGCATGTTCAGCCGGCAGGTCGCTTGAAAGGCTTGATTCCGAAGCCCCTTCCACAGATGCATCAAACTGGAGAATTTCGGTTTCCCCATTTAAGGCTACGCCCGGGAAACCCAACTCACTACGGAAGACCGGTTACGACCTGGCTCTTACGGAGCTCATCCTAAGGCCCGAAAACCCCTTCTCCGGAAGCAGAATTGCCCTAACGGCAAAAGTATTAAATACGGGGCGCAATCCCATAGATTTCCGCCTTCAATTATATATAGATAAAAACGGCGCCCCGCCACTGGAAGAAAAGCTTTCCGAATCGGGACCTCTTACCCTTAAGGCGGGAGACAGCCTCAGCTTTCAGTTCGATTATTCCGAAGTGCTTCTTAATGAAAGGGTATTTGCGGCCAGGATTGTTTCGGATAAGGATGAGAACGCGGAAAATAACCAGCAGACAAGGCGGGTTCTTCCCTCTTACGCTTATAATACCATTGCAGTAAATGAAATTATGTTTATGCCCGAAAATCCAGAACCCGAATGGATAGAGATCTATAATACTTCTGCGGATTCTGTGAACCTTAAGGGCTGGACTATCTCCGACATATATGCATACCCTCAGAGTGTTACGATAAGCAAAAAAAATGAATTTCTTCAGCCCGGATGTTTTCTGGTAATAAGCAAAGATTCTCTAATTTATCCGTTCCACAAAAAAATTCCATCTAAGGTAATTTTCGTCAGTCTGCCCCCTTTAAATAACGACAAAGACGGGATAGTATTAAAAGATGCAAAGAATTCGGTGATTGATTCTGTTTCCTATGCAGTTTCTCCCGGTGCAAGAACGGGCTACTCTCTGGAGCGCCGGAACATAAAAAGTTCACCGGACACTCCCGGCAACTGGGCCTTCAGCAGGGCCCCTGAAAAAAGCACCCCCGGTGAAATCAACAGCATTACTCCAAAAGAATACGACCTTGCCGTAGAAGATATTTCGTCGGACCCCAAAAGTCCCCTGTCGGGGGATGATGTTTCCTTAAAAGTGAAGATAACGAACACCGGACTTAAGGACGCGGAAGGTTTCTCTGTAAAATTATTTTACAGGTATTACAATTCATCTGTTTATAATTCCCTCGGGATGAGCGAAGGCCTGTCATTAAAAAAATCGGACACGATTACATTAAATTTTGAAAACTTATTTAAAGGACTTAAAAAAGGAGTTTATGCCGCAGCCTTGATTTCGTACCCCCCGGATAAAGATACAACTAATAACTACCTGCAGAAGCTTATTGAACCGGGATACGGCAGGAACGCACTTGTAATTAATGAAGTGATGTTTGCCCCGCGCGCGGGAGAATGCGAATGGCTGGAGCTTGTGAACGTATCGGACGACACGCTGAATCTTAAGGACTGGAAAACCGCAAAGTTTACGCCGTCGTCTTCGGGAACAAAAATTACTGCGGAAAACGTGCTGGTCTACCCCGGTGAGTTTATTATTCTTGCAGAGGATTCATCTTTCTTAAAAAAACGCGTTAATGCCAGGCATGTTTTTATTACTCCATTCGGTGCGTTAAATAATACGGGGGACATAATTGCCGTTTTGGACATAAAAGGAAAAGTTATAGACAGCCTTAAGTTTAACGGCTCATGGCTGGGCAGAAAATATTCCTCGATAGAAAGAATTTCTTTTACGGAAGAGACCTGCGACAGTTCCAACTGGATGGTATCGCCGGGTATGGAGGGTTCAACGCCGGGTGAACCGAATGCGGCTGTGGGGCTTCATTCATACGCAAGAAATTCCGTTGTGATAAATGAAATAATGTATGAGCCGGGCAAGAACAACTCCGAATTTATAGAAATATACAACGCGGGAAGTGAAGAGGCGGACCTGTCGAACTGGAAGATAACAAATGAAAACGGCGGCGCTTATTTTCTTACAGATAAAAACTTTAAGCTTCCAAAAGGCGGCTACTTTATTATAGCATCAGACAGCATGGTGTTCAATAATTATAAATGGGTTAAAGATTCGGCCCATTACTCTGTTAAGGGACTCTCGTCTCTCGGCATGTCGAACAGCGGCGGGCTTATACATCTGCAGGATGCTTTCGGCAATACTGTGGATTCGGTTCATTATCTTAATTCATGGCATTCAAAGACAGTTGAGGATACAAAGAACAGGTCGCTTGAGAGGATAAATCCCCATTTAAGTTCAAACGATCCGTCCAACTGGCGCACGTGCGTCTGCAAAGAAGGGGGCACGCCGGGCAGGCTGAACAGCATATTTGTGCTCAATCAGAAGCCGGATTCGCGTTTTTCCATACTGCCAAATCCCTTTTCGCCGGATAACGACGGGCTTGAGGATTTCGCGATAATAAATTACAACCTTTCCGAAGGGATTACGGGAGTACTGATAAAAGTGTTTGACAGTCAGGGCCGTCTTGTAAGAACAATTACGCCGGGAGGCTACGGCAGCAGGGGTTCATTTGTATTTGACGGAATGAGTGACAACGGGACGCCGCTTGGCATGGGAATATACATAGTACTTCTTCAGGCCCTAAACAGCAGTAACAATGTTGCCGAGACCATAAAGTCGGTAGTAGTTGTTGCGCGCAGGCTTTAGTGCCGGGGCCTATCTCCGGGAACCCGCCGCCGTCAATTCATGTTGATTTTTATACACCACTGATGTATATTTGTATTGTTATGAAAATAGAATTCATAGAAACTTCGTTCTTTACGAAACAGCTCGCGCAGCTGCTCACAGATGAAGAATACCGCAGGCTGCAAAGCGAACTGATAGAAAATCCCGATAAAGGCAGACTCATTGTAGGCGGCCTGGGCATCCGGAAGATCAGAGCGGCTTATGCCGGTAAAGACAAGAGCGGTGGTGCAAGAGCAATATATTATTTCAAAAAAGACGATCGCAGGATCTATATGCTCCTCATATATCCCAAAAGTGAGCAGGAAAATTTAACTCCGGAACAACTGGAGATTTTGACGGAATTAGTTAGAAGGGAATTAAAATGAACGATGAATTATTTAAAGAGTTACTGGGAAGTATAAAAGAGGCCGGGCAGATAATGAGGGGTGAAAAAAAGCCGAGCCGGGTTATCACCCATGAAGTTCCGGACGTCAAAAATATCCGCATGAAACTTAATCTCTCGCAGAATAAATTTGCTGCACTCCTTGGTATTAATGCGGGAACCTTAAGAAACTGGGAGCAGGGTATCCGCTCACCTTCTGGCCCGGCAAAAATTCTTCTTGCTGTAGCCGACAAGCACCCGGAAGCTATTATCGACACACTTTACGGCAAAGGCAGGAAAACCAAACCCAAAGCCCGTTAAGACACACTTTACAAATATTCATCAATCAGGCCCTGAAATAATTAACAATTCCCGGGGCTTTTTTTATTTACTGAGAGGCAGAAAGGCACCTCTGGTTTTATTCCTTGCGCGTACTTTTGGAGATAAGCAGCCGTATTTGGGATATGAGATTTAAAGAAATTCCCCGGTATAATTGATCTTTAGTTTTAGATCTTAATATACATTTTTCCGCTTAATGCTGATAAATGTCACTTTTCTACTATCAGGAGAAATCTGATAAGGGCCCAAACCTGACGTTGATTCTGGAACAGTTATAACTGCCTTTTCATCACCACCTATATCTGCTACTTCTATTTTGTCAAAATATTTTCTATAAACTATTTTCTGCCCATCCTGTGAGTAGTAGTAAGAACCATCGGAGTATGGATTAGAACCATCCGGAATTGTAATGTAACTTTTCTTTTCACCGCTAGTCAGGTCGTATGAATAAAGCTTATGGTTATAGACATATAAGAAAGTGTTACGTGAAATAAATTTTGCCGGTCTTTCACGAACATTTAAATAATCACAGTCGACCAGCACACTGTCTTTTTGTGTGTTAAGATTCCTTAATACCAGCTGTGAAATGCTCCCGGAATAACTGAAATATAGGACCCCCTTCCCGTCAGGAGTAATCTGAGGATCCCAGGCGGTACCAAAAAAAGGACTTTTTGAAAGAACTGTGCAGCTTCCATTAAGGTCAACTGCGGAAAAACTTCTATTCTCAACAAAGTACAATTTGGATCCGTCATCAGAAAAGTACAGGATATCTTTCCCGAATTTTGACTGGTATAATGGCTTAAAGCCGCTTCCGTCAGTATTTATGAGGTAAATTGTCTGAGAGCTGTCGGAAATGAAGGCCACCCTCATCCCATCAGGTGAAACAAGCAGCTTATTTATAAGTCTATTCTTGTATATAGAGGTCAGACTGCTCCCGTCAATTCCGATTGATAAAAGGCCGTCTTCATAATTACTGAACACTATCTTTTTTGAATCAGGCGTAAACTGAGCGTTTCTTCCTTCGGCAAGCATCTTAAATCCGCTTCCATCAACATTAGCCACGCCAATAGAATCGATATCAATCGTCCCGTCATGCTCAACATTATCTAAAATATTACAGGAGAATAACAAAGGGATAAAAGCAAGCATTAGAAAGTAAAGAAGATGTTTCAAGTTATTTTGCTCCTCAGTGCATTTGTGAATAGGAATAAAGGTCCGGGTCTTAGCCTGATCTCTTAAGATTCTCTCTCTTATATATATGGTGACGGGAACGGTTTTTGGAAAATTAGCAAAATATTTTTTAAAAATGAAAGTTTTCTAATAGATAATCAGTTGAATAAGGGAATACTCAGCCTAAAGGACCTTTATTGAAGGTCTTTAAACTGATCTATATTAAATTTCCTCTATGCTTAGAAAGCCATGGATAGATTGAATATTAGCTATGTGATGCTTTCTATAAAGCAATAATTAGGTCACAAAAAAATATTCGGGAAATCGATTGTGTCAGAATGAGACATCCTAATGTGTAAGCTACTTAAAAATCAAAATATTTGAATTTTGTTCAAATATTTTTCCGAATTCGTCTCTTGTCGCCATATATATACATGAAGAAGGTTTTTATTTTGATGATGAGAAATTGTGGGAATACATCAAATTTATTCCTGTTTGTGATAATCAATTGCAAAGTTCCTTAAAGGTTAAATGCTTTTCCCGGAACAGTGGTTTAGGAACAATGGATCAAAATTCTATTAAATAAACCGTTTATGAAAAAATAAATCTAATCACATTCTAAGGAGACATCTTGAAAAAAACATTATTACTAACAGTTTTCGCCTTAATTTTTACAAATTCAATATTTTCTCAAATAGGGTCATCTATTCCTATTGATCTGAGAGTAGATTGGAGAAATGCCGGTTACCGGGGAGAAATACCAACTTATTTTGAAAATTACATTGAGGCAAGTAATTACGATTCACTACAGGACGCAATCACTGCTGCCAATAATTATAATAAAACTTCAGGACATGAAAAGCATAGGACATTAATTCATATTCCGGAAGGAACTTATACTTTTTCCCAACCCATTAAGCTATTTAGCAGAATTTGTTTAAGAGGAGATGGTGCTGATAAAACATTCCTAAAAAATACTTTCGTTGATCAATCGCTTGTAAAAATTGAAGAAACGAATGCGCCAAGTCCTATAAAAGAAGGGGAACTGCCCGATTCTCTTGTTTTTAAGAAGCTATATAGGAACTACTATGACAAGAGTTCAAAAGTTTTAACCATTCCGCAAGAGTTCAGTGATCCTTTTGTCTCGCATTTTCAAATGGGTGATTACATTGAAATAATTGTTGAAAATAATACCTCATCATGGCATGGCAATTATAGTGGCTGGAACCCTCAGTATTATGTAGGACAGATTGTAAGAATAGCTGGAGTAATTGATCAAACCCACTATGTTTTAGATGATGACATTTCGTATACTTTAGATGCTTATCCTGACCATGCATACTTAAGAAGATTAAAGTTAAAAATTATTGAAGAAGTAGGCATTGAGGATCTAAACATAAAACCCACAGTTACAGATATTACCAATAGTAACCAGTATCAGATTATATTTAAATATGCAGCAAATTGCTGAATGTCTGGTGTTATGAGTGAATATCCTTCTACGAGTCATGTGGATATAGAATACAGTACAGGAATAGAAATAAGGGGATGCTACTTTCACGACGCACAGTCCTTCACCGAAAATGGAAATGGTTACGGGATAGTAGTAAACTGTCACAGCACAAACTGCCTCATTGAAGATAATGTATTCAGACGTCTGAGGCATGCAATGATTGTAACAACGGGAGCAAACCGGAATGTTTTTGGTTATAATTATTCAAGCGAAAGAATACAAACGGAACTGAATGAATCAGTTGAATTTACTACCAGAATGGCTGATTTAGTATGCCACGGGCATTATCCTTATGCAAATTTATTTGAAGGCAATGTCTGCGATTATATTGATGTTGATAATTCGCACGAGGGTAGGCTAAACGGAGATTATAATACATTTTTCCGTAATCGAGTTCTGGCTGACGAGAAGCATGCACTGGGTACTGGTACCGTAACTGAGTATGGAGGAATACAAACAACAAGTGGTCGGCAAAATGTTTTTGGCAATACTTTACAGGACATAGATGATCAGAATTACGTGAGAGGTACAAACAGTAATTATAATGGACAATGGGATACACAAACTGGGGATGCTCCATATTCTGATATTTCATACTATCATGAATCAAGACCGGCATTTATAAGTAATAATTATACATGGCCGACATGCGGAACCAGAACTCCCTGGGGGCCTAATTATGGTATTACTTCAAATCGAAATCCGGCCCGAGACAGATTTACAGGCCCTAATATTCCCGAAGCTTATACCAGTGTAAAATCGCGAGGAAAAATTTATTCCCTCACTTTGACTTCACCTCAGACTCCTGAAGATGGTCAGTTTTTGACAGGTGACCCAAGTGTTTATTATAATATTAATGATCAGAATATCAGCAGTGTAGAAGGTATGGACAAATCTGTTATTGTTTTAAATGCCATTGCTCCCGCAAACGCTACTTTCATCGAATGGTCAGATGGTAATACTTCTAATCCAAGAAATTATACAATTACAGGAAATGGCACCATTTATGTTAAATTCAAAAAAGTACATATGAGTGACAACCGCAATGCATTTGCAAATAGTGGCCAGAGAAAATTCATTAGGACTTCCGACGGATGCTATCACCTAGTTTATGAAAGCGTGAATAAGATCTGGTATGAAAGAAGTACCGATGGCGGAGTGACCTGGTCTTTTGGGAATAATGGAAAACCCATTAACACCAATTACGGAAGTGCAGCAAAACATCCTGCAGTTGATTACTTTAATAACCAAGTCTATATAATATGGGAAGAACAATCAGGAACAAATTATGTCGTTAGACTTACGGCATTATTAAATGGGCTCCCATTCGGTCCAACAAATATTATTCCATTTCAGAGTCATGGCACTTACTCTGAAGATATCTGGCCAGAAATCGCAATTAAGGATAACTACTATGCTGTAATTGCAATAAGAAGGAAAGATTCATACTTCAAAGGTCTTGAGGTCCACTATATGTCCCTGCCTGGAGATGGGACTGCTCAAGAACTGGTTTCAGGTCCTATCCCCGGCACAGATCAGAATACCGGGTGTTTCACACTCGCTACAGACAGGAGCTCCACAGACAAATACCACATAGCTTGGGAACAGGGCAATGCATGGAATAGCAGCATACAGTATGCAAGATTTAATTTCACCTATCAAGCTGGGGGAGTCTATGCCGTAAGCAATAGTTCGACAAAGGAATCTTCAGTTTTAGCTGCACCAGTGGACCCCGAATATTTAGTTATGAACGTTCTAAGGACTGTAAATGTGTCCAATGCTACAAGTAATACAGCTAACTTCCTCCCATCCATGATTGGAGCAACAGATGGTACGGCAAGAATTGCCTTCAAGGGCTATGAAGAGTATGAGCCGGAAGCAGGTGACGGATGGTACTACACCCTCCTTGTAAACCCGGATAACACTTCCTGGATACCTTACCTGAACAGGTACGGCAGCCAGACTTTCAGTCCCCAGATTAGTGCCGGTTCTGAGACCTACTTTGTGGGCTGGACTGAGCCTTATGGAAACACCTACAAGACAATATGCACTGATGCCTCTACACTTAGAAATATGGAAACTGTAGCCAATTCATCAGGAATGGATATGCAGATAAATAACGGTGGAACGAGACTTCAGCAGTTCTCTATGGGATTTAACTCTGAAAGCAGTACTCTTCCGTACTCATTCAAACGCTCCGATGCAATTGGAACGATTGTAGCAAACAAGAAACTCCCGATTACAAATGGAAGAGGTGTTTATCTTACAAAAGATCAACAGCAGCTCTTCTTTATTA
>JBLNAZ010000140.1:0-40509 GCA_050259615.1 Syntrophomonadaceae bacterium
AAAAAGCTCAAAGGCTGCACTTTTATGCTGCCTTTGAGCTTTGTTAATCTTAATTGAGTTAAGGTTACTTCTTACTGTATCTCATCTCCCCCAAGTTCAGTTTTAATGGCGTTAATCAGAGGATCCGTCTCGGGCGCTTCAGGCTCGGGCTCCGGAACCTGCTGAATGCCGGTTTCAAGGTAACTCTCGGATTCTCCTGCTGCGGCCTCGTCAGTGAAATTGAAAATAAAGCTTTTACCGAATACGGCTTCGGTTTTTGCAAGGAAGTACTCCCTGAGCTGCATTACAATCTTCCTGTCGTGAACGTCCTTTATTTCCACGTTCAGCTTGGACCCGTCCAGACCAAGAAGCTTCATATTCTGTAAAGCACTGCCAACAATGAATTTCTCCTCGTTGACTTCCTTTACAAAGTGATTCCATTTGGAAGTAATTTCATCCAAAGTACCCTGCTCGGCTTCAGACGTCTTTATAACAGGAGCTGCCTTGCTTTCTGAAGCACCATTGCCCGGAACAGCCGCTTTTCTCATCTCCTGGCCTGCAGAATCCTTAGGCCTGTTAAGAATTACAGGACCGTTCTTTTTAACCTCTTCCAGGTTTGCAATGGCTTCTCTTATGGAGGCTGACTTCTCAAGCCCGATAAGATGGCAGAGCGCAACTTCAATTAAAAGCTTATGATTCTGTGTAAACCTTAATTCCTGCTGGGTCTTATTCAGATAGTTCATTATCCTTAATAGATCCCCTTCGGAGAACTTGTCTTTGTAAGCCAGATACTTTTCCTTAAATACTTCTGCCGTTTCAATCAGCTTTGTCCTGCCTGTAAGAACAACCGTCATGATGTTGCGGAAGTGCTCAACCAGGCCGTTCATAAAGTCGATAAAGTTCCACCCGTTCTCATAAACAGTTTTGGAGATCTCAAAGGCTGCAAGGAATTTCTTATCTAGTATGGAGTCCGAGATTGTAAAATAGACCTCGTCGTCTATAAGGTTTAACATTCTTGCAACTGAGGAAGCTTCTACCTTATTGCCGCTGAAAGATATTATCTGGTCAAATATGCTTTCAGCATCCCTTAAGGCGCCATCGGCCTTGCGGGCAATGATTGTTAGCGACTGGTCGTCAATTTCTATTTTTTCACTTTCAGCAATGTTCTTCAGCAGGCTCTTTATTGTATCAAGCTCTATTCTTCTGAAGTCAAACCTCTGGCAGCGTGAGATAATTGTAAGAGGCACCTTATGAACATCTGTTGTAGCAAAGATGAAGATCGTGTGTTCAGGCGGTTCTTCAAGAGTTTTCAGAAGAGCATTGAACGACTCATTGGTAAGCATGTGAACTTCATCTATGATATAGACTTTTGACTTACCCTTGGTTGGAGCATACTTTACGGATTCTCTTAATACCCTTACCTCTTCAATCCTTCTGTTCGAGGCGCCGTCTATTTCAATAATATCAAGTGACTGCGAAGTATTAAAGCTCTGGCACATTTCACATTCATTGCATGGCTCATAGTCTACGGGATTCAGGCAGTTCAGCGTTTTGGCGAGAATACGTGCAGTTGTTGTTTTGCCTACGCCGCGGGGACCTGCAAAAAGATAGGCATGAGCTATTCTGTTATTCTTAATAGCATTTTTCAGGGTTGTTGTAATATGTTCCTGTCCAACAACATCTTCAAATCTGTTAGGACGCCATTTTCTTGCAGTTACTATATAGCTCATATAAACTTCTTAATGTGAAATATTAATTGTTAATTCCTGAAGAGTTAAATTACCGAATGGGCATCATTAATTTTTTCTAGCACCAGATGCCCAAGAGTCTCAAGGTACTTTTTATCAACTTCATTAAATGAATCATAAATGGTGCTGTCCAGGTCGAGCACACCAAAGAGTTCATTATTTTTAATAAGAGGTACTACAATTTCAGATCTGGATTCGGAATCGCATGCTATATGCCCCGGAAACTTATCAACGTCGGGTACAATTACGGTCTCTTTTTTCTCAGCAGAAGTCCCGCATACACCGTTTCCGATTTTAATTTGTGTACAGGCAATCTTACCCTGGAAAGGTCCAAGATAAAGAGAATTCCCCTTTCTCAAATAAAATCCCGCCCAGCTGATCTTTGAAAAAGTCTGCTTCAGGGCAGCCGTAAAATTTGAAAGGGTTGTAATCGTAAAGTCATCCCTGGAAAGCAGGTTCTCCATCTGCGGAATGAGTTCACGGTATTTTTCCTCATCAGTAAGGTTACTGTTTATTTCAATAGTTTCAGACATCTCAATTTTCCGTTTTACTTCTTCCGCTTTGCTTTACTTACAGTTTTCTTACTTGCAGCCGTCTTACTCACAGCAGTCTTACCTGTTTTTGCCCTACCACTTTTCTTTACAGCAGCTTTGGCTTTTCCGAAAACAAATGGAATGGCTTCAAATATTTTTCCGATAGAAACTATTGTAAGTCCCTCTTTAACTTCCGGCTGGATTTCAAGGAGGTCCTTTTCGTTGTCCTTTGGTATAAGAACTGTTTTAATGCCGCTTCTTTGAGCTGCAAGGAGCTTTTCATTCAGCCCGCCTATTGGCAGTACATTGCCCCTGAGCGTAATTTCGCCCGTCATTGCAACGTCGCTTGCTGCCGCCTTGCCGCTGAAGGCTGAATACAAGGCCATAGTCATTGTAATACCCGCAGAAGGACCATCCTTTGGAATTGCGCCTTCAGGAAGGTGGATATGAACTTCCTTACCCTTCTGGAAGTTTGCCGGCAGGCCTAAGGATTTCGCATTGCTCCTGATAAAACTTAATGCAGCCATTGCCGATTCTTTCATCACGTCGCCAAGCTGACCTGTCAGAGTAAGCTTTTCAGGGCCGTTCATAATAGTTGCATCCACGCTGAGAATTTCGCCTCCAACGCTTGTCCATGCAAGTCCTGTAACGCTTCCTATTCTCGGCTCCTCGCTTGCTTTCTGGCGTCTGAACTTTTCAATGCCCAGAAATTCCACAACCTTTTCAGGAGATATTACCTGCCTGTCAATAGTTTCTTTCCGTTTTCCGCCGTTAGTGGATCTTTTTAATACAATCTCCCTTGCTGTTTTTCTGCAGATATGGGCTAATTCCCTTTCAAGGTTTCTTACGCCCGCCTCGCGTGTATAGTCTGTAATTACCTTGCTTACTGATGTATCCTCAAAAGTAACTAAATCGTCTTTCAGGCCGTGCAGTGAAAGCTGCTTCGGAATTATGTGGCGCCTGGCAATCTGAAGTTTTTCATGTTCCAGGTAACCCGGCAGTTCAATGATTTCCATTCTGTCCTGAAGCGGGAGCGGTATATTATATTTTACGTTGGCCGTAGTAATAAACATTACCTGCGACAGGTCGTAATCAAGGTCCAGATAATGATCATTGAAAGAATGATTCTGCTCAGGGTCCAGCACTTCCAGCATTGCTGACGACGGGTCGCCCCTGAAATCCATACTCATCTTATCAATTTCATCGAGGAGTATAACAGGGTTAATTGTGCCTGCTTTTTTCATCGACTGGATAATTTTTCCGGGCATGGAGCCTATGTATGTCCTTCTGTGGCCGCGGATCTCTGCTTCATCGCGCACGCCTCCCAGGCTGATGCGCACAAATGATCTTCCTATTGCCCTTGCAATGGATTTTCCAAGCGAGGTTTTGCCCACTCCCGGAGGACCTACAAAACAGAGTATCTGACCTTTCATCTGCTGCACAAGGTTAAGAACAGCAATATGCTCAACTATTCTTTCCTTCGGCTTATCCAGACCGTAGTGGTCCTCATCCAGTATCTGGCGGACATAATTGATATCCAGATTATCCTTGGTCTTTTTATTCCATGGCACATCAATCAGCCATTCGAGATAATTGCGTATCACAGTCGACTCTGGCGACATGGGAGGAGTTTTCTTAAGCTTGTTCAGTTCCTCATTTGCCTTTTCCTCAGCGTACTTGGGCATTTTGGCCTTCTTCACTTTGTTTCTTAGGCGCACAAATTCAGGTGTAGCCTCATCCTCCTCACCCAGCTCATCCTGTAGGATCCTGATCTGTTCCTGTATGATGAACTTGCGCTGCGTCTTTGCAATATTCTCCTGAACCTTATTTTCAATTTCCTTTTCGACTTTCAGTATGTCTATCTCGGAATTCAGAATTTTTATTACTTCGTAAAGCTGATCCTTTATGGTAAAATTCTGCAGTATTTTCTGCTTCACTTCAATATTCTGTGTTATATTGGCAGCCACATAAAACAGTTTCCTGTCGGGTTCCTCAATATTTTCATAAGCGCTGATGGCTTCAGTGGGAATAGTGCGGTTGATCTTTACATATTCCTTGAAAAGATGTGTCATCTGCCTAATAAGTGCATTCATTTCAATTGGATTTTCCTCTTTGGGCACTACTATTTCCACTTCTGCCTCAAAGAAATCCTTATTATTAGTAAACTGCAGGATTCTGCCTTGTATCAGACCGTCCACCAATATCTTCATGAGTCCATTCGGAAGCTTTAAGATCTGTATGATCTTGGCCACTGTGCCTTCGGAAAATATATCCTCTTCCCTCGGTTCTTCAATATTTGCCTTCTTCTGAGCCGACAGGAATATGAATTTAGAGTTCTCAAGGGCATAATTTGCAGCCTTTATCGACTGTTCCCTGCCTACAAGAACCGGGAAAATCATATACGGAAATATTACATTATCCCTGAGAGGTAAAATAGGCAATACTTTAGGCACTTCATTCAAAATGGAATTGTCGTTTTCTTCTTTGCCTTTAACTTTGTCTTTAAGACTCAAAACTTTTGACTCCTGCGTATGTTTTTAATTTCTGTGTAAATATACCAAATTTCAATTCGGCTATCAAGGAATGAAACATCCGCTTATTGCCGCCCGAAAAGCCTGCAAAGAGGATATTTGCACTTATTCACACCCTCCGGCAATGCCATTTTTTAAGATCTGAAGGCTATTATTCCCCACAGATGAAATTTCCTCCAAAAGATCAGGAATTTTTCTTAAATTATAATTTACTATTGAACTATTAAGAAATTGCAATATGGATGATTTACTTAAAATAAATTACGAAAAGTACTCACTGGACAATGGTCTGGAGGTAATTCTTTATCCCGATAAAAGCCTTCCCATACTGGCAGCCAATATCTGGTACAGGGTGGGAAGTGCAAATGAGATCAAAGGGAAAACGGGTTTTGCGCACCTGTTTGAGCATATGATGTTCCAGGGGTCCAAACATGTCCCTAAACAGATGCATTTTAAGTATATACAGGAAGCCGGAGGCAACCTGAACGGAACAACCAGTACAGACAGGACAAACTATTACCAGAGCCTCCCTTCAAACTATCTGGAAATGGTGCTCTGGCTGGAGTCCGACAGGATGGGATTCCTAATCCCGGCTCTGGGGCAGGATAAACTCGATAACCAGATAGACGTGGTTAAAAATGAAAGAAGACAGCGCTACGACAATGCCCCTTACGGAATGGCGTGGGAGTTAATTTTCTCAAATCTTTATCCCGAGACCCATCCATATCACTGGCCAACAATAGGCTACATGCAGGATATTTCCAATATCACGCTTTCTGACGTTAAGGATTTTTTTCATAAATACTACGTGCCCAACAATGCAAGCCTCGTTATCGGCGGCGATATAAATATTCCAAGAACAAAGGAACTCATTGAAAGGTACTTCGGACCTATTACGCGAGGCAATGCCGTAGAAGAAGTTTATGCGCCTGAGGTTCCGCTTGAGAAAAACATTACCCTTATACATGAAGATAATGTGCAGCTTCCGAGGATTTACTTTGCCTGGCACTCCACAAAAGCCTACACACGCCAGGATGCAGAGCTCGATATATTGTCATACATCCTCTCAAGCTCAAAAAATTCGCGTCTTTATAAGGCCCTGATATTTGAAGAAGAGATTGCACAGGATATATCGGCATTTCAGCACTCGGCAAAATACGGGGGGTCTTATGTCGTAGTTGCAACAGCGCGTCCCGGAATCTCCCTCGACCAGATAAAAGAGGAGGTATTTAAGCAGCTGAACCTGGTGATAGAAAACGGCATAAGTCCCGAGGAATTGGAAAAGGCTAAAAATAACATCAAAGCCTCATTTATATTCTCAATGCAGAATCTCAACTCACTGGTCAATCACCTGAACGAATATAACTTTTTCCTGAAAGATCCGGACTCGTTTAATTTCGATCTGGACCGTTATGAGAAAGTAGATGCCGACGCGATAAGAAAGGCAGCCAGGGAGTTCTTAACAAAGCCTTATGTTGAGCTCAGAATTATACCCAAAAGCATTACCCAGGAATAGTAAATGGAATTAAATAGAACAAAAAAACCGCAGCCAAAGGGCAAGATCAGCTTTACACTTCCCGAAATCGAAAGGTTTACTCTCGTTAACGGTCTGGAAGTCCTGTTCGTAAGAAAAGAAAGGCTGCCGATCATACAGATGAGTCTGATAATTGATGCCGGAAGCAGGTTCGACCCGAATGAGAAAAAGGGACTTTCCATCCTTACCGCCTCACTGATGGATGAAGGAGCTGGCGGTTTAAGTTCGCTGGAATTCAGTAATGCAGTTGAATCTCTGGGCTCAGTAGTTTCTGTTTCCGCGGATCCCGATGCCTTATCCATTTCGCTTCTTTCCCTTACAGATACTTTCGACAAGTCGCTCGACCTCTATTCCAAAGTTATTACAAAACCTCACCTTTTTGAAGAGGACCTGCAGAGAGAAAAAAGGAAGCAGGTCAACAGGATCATACAGGCGAAGGATGATGCCGGATATATAGCTTCCGTTGTATTTGAAAAACTTGTCTATACTGTCCACAGTCCCTACGGGCTTCCCGAAATGGGGCTGGTTGATACAGTGGAAAGAATTACAGGCAATGATATCCGCACGTTTTATGAAACCCTCATTACTCCCCAGAATTCAACCATGATAGTAGTCGGCAACACCGATAAAGAAACTCTGCGTCATAAACTGAACATAGCACTTATGGACTGGCACACTCACCTGAAGCCGCTCATAAGCATACACAATCCCCCTAGAGAAAAAACACGCATTTATTTAGTTCACAAAGAGGATGCCGCACAGAGTGAAATCCGCATAGGGCACCTGACGGAAGGAAGACATAAACCCGATTTTTTTGCAAGGGCCCTTATGAACTCTATTCTCGGGGGACAGTTTTCAAGCCGTATAAATCTGAATTTGCGCGAGGATAAAGGCTATACATACGGCGCTCATTCAGGTTTTAATTACAATAAAGTTAACGGGTACTTTTATGCTTCGGCTCCGGTAAAAAATGAAAATACCGCCGACTCGATAGTTGAGATACTGAAAGAGATAAAGGGCATTCTGGTTTATATTTCCGAAAAGGAATTAAAATTTGCAAAGAGCTCGCAGGTCAGAAAATTCCCTGCGCTGTTTGAAACATACGGTCAGATTGGAAGAAGTCTTGCCAATTTGATTATCTATTGCCTGCCGGATGACTACTTCAACACCTACCTGGATAAGGTTAAAAAAGTAACTCTTGAAGAAGCTTATGAAGCTGCGAGAAACAATATATTCCCTGATGAGATGATAATTTTGGTTGTAGGCGACAGAACTGCAGTAACACCGCAGCTGCAGGAGCTTAACTTAGGTATAATTACAGAGCTCGACCCCGACGGTAACGTGATAGGGACGATTTAATTTATTGGAATTATGATGTTATACTAAAAAGGATGTCAGTAAATGGTTCCTGGCATCCGTTTGTTTTATATATTATTTGAAGTATTTCAGAGAGAAGATCTGCCAGGGGAATTCATGCTGCCAATTCAAAAAATTTTATTTCTTCTTTAACTGCTTCTTAGGCTGGTCCTGCTTCTTGGATTGAACCTGCTTCTTGGATTGAACCTGCTTCTTTATTTGTACCTGTTTTTTTGTTTGTCCCTGCTTTGTCTGCCCTTTCCTGGATTGTTCCGCCTTGGGTTTTTCCTGCTGCGGGGCTGCTGGGGTCAGACCGAAATTCAGCTGCGAGGGATATACAAACTTGTTCCCTTTTTTCCTGTATAGATCGATCGTTTCTTTTAAGTCAAGAAAGTTCTTTGCTGTTACAACAAAAACCCTTTCCCCTGAAGCATTGCTTTCACAGTAATAACGGAACATGGACTGCAGATCCTTGTCTTCCCTGCTCTTGATTTCAGCAAAACTGCTTAATGGAATCAAATTAATTTTTCTTTTCTCAAAAGCACTCTTTACTGTAACATACTGGCGCGACTTATAGAAGTCCGACATGTCATCCACCAGGAAGAGCTTTGAATTTCCGAAGACTCCAAGGATCGTTCTGACGGAAGTATTAAGGCGTTTTTCACTGTAGTCATCGGCAAACTTGAAACGGACTTCATCTATGTTGTCACCCAGGAAAACGATATACTCCCTATTCTGCGATATGATTTTTTTGGCAGCCTTTTCAGCTTTTTCAGAAGGACTCAATATAATTGTATAATATTCAGGAAGAGATAGGAATTCAAGTAATTCCTTATCACTCAACTTCTCAATATCTTTAATAATAAAACCTATTGTTGCACCACTTCGTACGGCATTGGGATCCGTTACAAAATCGGCCTGAAGCATTACTTTCTTTTCCTTAAGTATTTTAATTGAGGTGGTCTTTTCCTTCCTCATTTCCTTTGATGCAATGCTAAGCCCATGATCTAAAAATCTTCTGTTCAGTTCATTTAATATCAGGGTAACCGGAAGGTCGGCCGTAATTTTTACATTGTAGTTAAATGTAGCATCGCCTGCCTCATCGGTACCAATGGGTTTCCTTTCCATCCAGCTTTTTTCAATGCCAAACTCACAGACAGCATCCTCAAAAAGGCTGTTGATTTCACCCGCAGAAAGACTGCTGTTTCCGGGATATGGCAATCCGGGTTTTACTTTATGAAAGCGGTCTACTAAGATATTGCCTAACAGAAGTAAAAATGAAACAGCTAGTAAGTATGCGATTATTTTTTGTTTGGTTGTACCCATTTGAACTAATTGAAGTTTTTAAGCCGAATAAAATTGCTCGTAAATATAATTATTCCCGATTTCATATAACAGTAGTTTTAAAAAGATATTAATGCAGGCAAGCTTCAGACGTTAAAAATGGGCCGGAAGCATGGTTTTCCGGCCCGGGTAAGCAAAAATTATTTCCCTTTAAAGACGGGTTTTCTTTTTTCAATGAAGGCTAAAGTACCTTCCTTAAAATCTTCCGAAGAGCAGCATTCGCCAAAAAGCCTGGCCTCTTCCTCAAGTCCTTCTTTCTGCGGGAGCTGATGTGCAGAGTTTACGGCTTTTATTGCTGCTTTTACGGCAACCTGCCCTTTGGATGCAATTTTCATGGCCATTTCCATTGCATTGCCTATCAGGTCGCTCTGGGGCACTACCTTGTTTACAAGACCTATTCTGTAGGCTTCACGGGCGTCTATCACGTCTCCCGTTAGAATATATTCCATAGCCCTTCCGGGATTAACAAGCCTTGCCAGCCTTTGCGTTCCGCCGTAGCCGGGAATTATACCAAGATTTACTTCAGGCTGGGCAAATTTTGCATTTTCCGAAGCGATGCGCATATGACAGGCAAGGGCCAGCTCACACCCTCCGCCGAAGGCATAGCCATTTACAGCCGCAATAACAGGCTTCTCGAAATTTTCTATATAAGTGAAAATTTCCTGCCCTCTTTCGGAAAATAGGAAACCTGTTTCCTGATCGAGCTTGTTTATTTCCGTAATATCCGCTCCTGCAACAAAGGCTTTTTCCCCCATGCCCGTAATTACTACGGCAGCCACGTCGTTATGTTTCAGAAGTGAAAATACCTGCCTTAATTCATTCATCGTCTGAATATTAAGCGCATTCAGCTTATCGGGTCTATTGATTTTAACAATAGCAACGTTTTCATTTACCTCAAAAACAACATTATCAAAATCCATTTTTTCTCCGTCCTTGGTTTTAAACTTACAGTTTAATAAAAATCGGAATTCTCAGCCTGATCTCAGCTGAAAGATATTCATTATTCGGAAAATAGTTGTATGAACCCATTACTTCCAGCAGGAACATAGACAGGCCGGCTCCGACGTGAAATCCTGCCCTTGTATCGCTCTCAAGGTAATCGCTTCTGCCGGAATCTATCTTAAATTGATGAGATTTTTCGAAAAAGGCAATCGAACCGCCGAATTCGGCTGTGGGAATAAGAAGCACAATGTCCTTTACTACGGGAGGGAAAAATATTCTTGCACCCAGGTTGAGCGGAACAATGTTTGTCGTAAGCGAGGAATGATCGCTTCTTCTGTAATAATCAACTGCTCCCGGAAAATGCTCAAAGCCGACTTTTGCATACACGAAGAGCGGAAGATATTCATTGTCTGTATATGAAAGACCGAAATTTATTCCAACGCCGACAGCCTGGTATTTGGCCAGATTGGCTACGGGAATTCTGGGCCCGAGAGCAAAAGACATAAACAATCCGCGCGCTTTTCCCGAATCCAGATTTTGCGCCATTAAGCCTGAAGAGAACACCAGCAGAATGACAATCCGCAGCAGAAAATATATCTTTTTCATTTATTCGGTATTCCTATATTATTTGTTTCTGCCGCCTGAAAATTATTTTTGTTTAAATTTAATACAAACATAAATAATAATAAAATCAGACTAATTCCAGCCTGAAGAATAAAAGTGTAACTTGAAAGTACTTTAAGAGTTATTGTAAAAAAACCCTCCCAGCTGTCATAATTTTTCGCCAAAAGCATATTTATGAGAACCTTTGCACTGCTGCCGAATATAAGTACATAACTCCATAGGACCGTAAATATATAAACACACAGGTAATAAACATTAGTTATTCTGGAAAAGAACACGGAGAATAATATTAAAGCCAGGGTAAAATCAATCAGCGAATAGATTCTGAAAGTATCTTTTCCCACAGGAACCAGCTCAAAAGCAAACAGAGCAGCAATTGTCAGAAAAATTAAGGGAAATTTATATTTCTGGCCTGTGGCCACCACGCTGAGAAAGAGCCCAAGGATGAGTATCTGGGGAGCGTTCCAGATTAAGTAGACAGGATAGTCAACAATTGAAGACAGTCCCAGTTCATAAAAATACTCCGGATCTGCCAGTTCAGTTCCATTTATTATATACAATCCTCCCAGTAATATTAAGGAAGGCAGAATGGCTATCAAAAATACAGAAAGAAATTTTCTGACAGAAAAATCAGATAGGCTTTTTTTAATAACTTCAAATGAGCTTTTTCGAAAAAGCAGAATGCAGGGAATTAAAAGTGATAAATGAAATCTGAACCCCAGCAGAATTATGTGCCGGTCCAGGCCATAAAACTTAAGCAGAATACCCAACAGGTTTACAAATATTATCAGAATAACTGCCAGCAATTGTTTTCTCTTCTATATTTATTTTTTATTGGAATTATCATCAGGTTTAATTACTTCGGTGCCAACACCGTACCGATAGACAAGCTTTCCTCCCAGTAATGCAGCCTGATAAATAAGAAGACTTCCCAGGAGTGAAAGAATAATAAATGAATTTCCAAGCCATCCCGTAAACCTTTTCTTTACGATAAGATATGTGCGCAAAGCCGCAAGAATGAACATATACCACAGAGCATAATTGGCATAGTCCTCATGCTTTGAAAGTGCTCCAAGCGGAATGCTGACGTCCTGGTCGGCCAGTTTTTCAGCTATAGAACCCGCCTGATTGCCCGTCAGCACAGCAGCTACCGCACCAAGTATTGACAGCAGAAGCAGAATATAAGCCGCCTTTGAAAGGAAATCTTTCTTTATAACCAGGCCTGCAATTTCAAAGAGCGTATAGGCTAAAAACAGAGCTATTGGAAAATGAACAAACTTCGGATGGAGCCCTGCAAGAAATTCCATCTCGTTCTCCTTTCATGAAGAATTTTAATTATGTATTAACCGCAAAGAATACTTCCGCCGTTTACATTCAGAATCTCGCCATTTATGTGGCGCGCCATTTCAGAGGCAAGAAAAACAACCGGACCTGCAATATCCACAGGCTCAGCTATTCTTCCAACAGGTATTCCCTTTTCAACAGACGACTTATACTCCATGTCCGAAAATACGTCTGCGCTCATATCCGTAATAACCCAGCCCGGGGCTACACAGTTTGTAATTATATTAAATTCCGCAAGCTCACTGGCAAGCGATTTTGTATATGAAATTATGGCTCCTTTTGAAGCAGCATAGTGCGAATGAAAAGCTTCACCCCTCTGCCCTGCAGTAGACGAAATGTTGATAATTCTTCCAAAGCGGTTACGCTTCATTTCTGGAATTACAGCCTTTGTAATCAGAAAAGTCCCTGTAAGATTTGTCTTTATTGTTTCGTCCCAGTCCTTAAGGCTCATTTCATCTGCAGCGCCGTACTTCCAGATCCCAGCATTATTGACAAGAATGTCTATTCTTCCGAAGTCAGATATAATATTCCTTACCTTTTCATTTATATCGGCCTCCGACTCCATATCTATGCTGTAAGCCTTAAGTTTACCTTTCCCTTCAAGACTCTTAATAAGGGCATCGGCAGCCTGCTTATTTGATTTATATGTAAAAGCCACACTGGCGCCGGCATTTAGAAACAGCTCAACGCATGAGGCCCCAATGCCGCGTGAGCCGCCGGTAACTAGGGCTACTTTATTTTCAAGATTGATCATTTTATTTCCGGTTAATTTTAATATTTAACTTTGTAAAGGAAGAGCCCCTTTGCAGGCGCGGCTTCTCCGGCAGACTCCCTCTCGCGTTTTTCGAGAATATGGAGTATATAATCTTCCTCAAGGTTATTCCTTACCGCGCTCAGGAGCGTTCCTGTAATGGTTCTTACCATTCCGTGCAAAAACCTGTTAGCTTCGATGTAAAAAATAATAAATCCCTTTGTCTCTTTCCAATGTGCTTCATGAATAATGCATCTTTTATGATTTACTTCGCTGTTTTTTCTGGCAAACGAAGTAAAGTCGTGCTCGCCAAGGAGGAGCTTTGAAAGGCGGTTTAATTTTTCTGTTTCGAGGCTGCCCCTGAACAGATAGGAATACCTGAGATAGAAAGGGGATTTATCTTTTGTTATAAAGTAGAGATAGCTCCTTTTCCTTGCGTCAAAGCGGGCATGAAAGTTTTCTTCAGCCTCAGCCATTCGGGTAATGGCAATATCCCACGGCAGAATGGCGTTAAGCGAATGTCTGAATTTGTAAATATCCAGTTCCTTTTCCGTTCTGAAATTTGCCGCCTGCCCAAGGGCATGCACGCCTGTATCCGTTCTGCCCGAGCCAATGAGGTTTATCTTTTCTCTGGTCAGAATTTCCAGCGCTTCGGAGACCTTCTGCTGGATAGTAAGGGCATTTTCCTGCGTCTGCCAGCCGGCGTAATTAGTTCCGTCGTATTGAATATTAAGCTTATAGTTTTTCACTGAAATATATTTTAATAAATAGCATGCTGTAAGATAAGGAAGATTCAGGAAGGTATAAAGCAGGGGCAGGTATTTTATTCCCCGCCCTTAAAAAGAAAATCATGTGAATTAAAAAGTTGTCTGGAAATTCAGGTTCAGCGTAGAGGGCAATACGCTCATCCCCGGATTTACGCTCATAGAAACATTCCAGCTCGTCTGGGTGTCTATGTTCTTATTGTAATTACGCACCACCCTTGCTGCGTTAAAGGCGCTGATAATTCTGTTTACAATGAGGGCTCCAACGGCAAATCTTACATCGTTTAACGCCTGCTCACTCGATTCCCACATGCCGCGGTATTCCTGGCGCTGGTTCTGGCTGTTCCACTGCCAGTAATACTGTCCGCCGTTATACATTTCCTCAAAATTTCCATCTAGTCCCTGCCGGCGGTTATATTCCTCCTGGCTTATGAATTCACCTACACTGGCGTAGAAACCAGCATCTTTACCCTGCGGGCTTACACCGCCAAAAGACTGAGCGAATGTCTTATAATTATTTCTCTGCCAGCTGCCGTAAATATTATATCCTGCAAAAACGCCCCAGAGCACTCCATCGGCAATTGTGAAATATTTTCCGCTTGAATAATTTCCGCCGTAGAGTTCTCCCATTCCTGGAAGCAGAAGTGAATAAAGTATAGCAAGCATGCCGCTCTTTTTCTCAGGCTTGTCAAGCGTCAGCATTGGCATTTCCAGCGTTGGCTGCTTTTCAGTTTTATCTGAACTTACCGCATTTTTCTGAAGAAGGAGGCTTTCATGGGTACCCGTCTGTGCAAAAACAGGAGTAACGAAAAATAAAAGAGCAATGATGTATTTCATATTATTTTCTGCCAAGTGAATTAGACATGCCCAATTTTACTGTTAAATTATTTATAATACAAGTAAGTTTTTACTCCTCAACCACTTTTCCGAAGCAGATTTCGCCGTCCACTTCTTCTATTCTTACACGGGAGAAAACATTTACAAGTTCATGGTTATATTCGTGCTGCACGCGTACATAATTTGAGGCAAAGCCTTTCATATGCCCGTGGTGGTTCTCATGTTCAAAAAGTATTTCCAGTTCCTGTCCGGTCATTTTCCTGTAAAACTCATTTCTTTTCTTTTCGCTGAGTATCCTGAGCATATTGTTTCTTCTTTTTCTTTCCACATTGCTTACAACGCCCTCAAAGTCAATAGCTTTTGTATTCGGCCTTTCAGAATAAGTAAACACGTGCAGATAAGAAATCGGAAGCTCTTTCAGGAAGTTATAGGTATCTATAAAATCCTCTTCGGTTTCACCCGGGAAACCGACTATTACATCCACTCCTATTCCGGCATCCGGAATCTTTTCAACTACCTTATGAATAAGACTGCGGTAGTTTTCCTGCTTATACCTTCTCTGCATAAGTCTCAGCACCTTAGGTGAACCGCTCTGAAGAGGAATATGGAAATGCCGGCACATCTTCTTATTATTCATCGTCAGCTCCAGTATTTCATCCGTAAGAAGATTGGGTTCAATGGAACTTATTCTTAGCCTGAAATCTCCCGGCACCTCCAGCATTTTCAGCAGGAGGTTGTAGAACTCCATATTGAATGCCTTGCCATAATCCCCTACGTTCACGCCCGTAATAATAATTTCCTTATAGCCCTCATCAAGCAGGCATTTGAAATTTTCCAGCACTTCTTCAGGATTGAGGCTGCGGCTTTTGCCCCTTGCAAGCGGAATAGTGCAGTAAGAGCACGTATAGTCGCATCCGTCCTGGACTTTTAGAAAAGCTCTGGTTCTGCCTGTTGCGTCCGAGGAAAATGCCCCGTTTATTTCGTTAAGTTCATCAGTCGGGGAAACAAAGACGCAGGAGAGATCCTTCTTTCTAAAATCGTCAATATAGTTGAATAGCTTGAATTTTTCATTGCTGCCCAGCACAACATCCACGCCGTCTATACCGGCGATCTCTTCAGGCCTGAGCTGCGCATAGCAGCCAGTAACAGCAATAAAAGCATTGGGGTTATTTCTGAGTGCGCGTCTGACGACCTGCCTGCACTCCTTATCGGCGTTGTCTGTAACTGAACACGTATTAATCACATAAACATCGGCCTCGTCCTTAAAATCAACTACCTGGAATCCGCGTTTTACGAACTGGGTTCCAATTGTTGAAGTCTCGGAAAAATTCAGTTTACAACCTAGCGTATAAAAAGCAACTCTGCTCTGCACACAAATCCTTTCAAAGGGAAAATATAACTAAAAGAAAAAAACTTAAACACAAATAAAAAAAGGCTGTGGCAATACCGGGAAACGTGTTCCGCGGATATAAGCGCCACAGCCTTTTAACAGATCAATTATGCCTTATCAGCCGGTTTATCCGCAGTCTTATCTGACTGGGCAGAAGCCGGTTCTTCAGGACCTTCAAGGTTTGGGATATCTGAAGGATCAACAGTTTCGGCATTAGCATTCTTTATATCTTCAACAGAAACTTTTTCAAGCTTGTGTCTTGTGATATAGTCCTGGATTTCAGCGTCTGACTTTTCTTTCAGAGCACCAAGAGCGCTAAGTACGATCTTCTTGTTTTCCTTATCGAATTCCACAACCTTAAGCGGAAGTACTGTTTCAACGGGGAAACAGAAAGCAATGTTCTTCAGCTTTGAAGTTGAAAGCTGTGTAGCAGGAACAAAGCCGTCCACTTTTGCAGGCAGTTCGGCAATCAAACCTTTTTCAATGATTCTGACTACCCTGCCTTCAGTAATGGTACCTATGGCATAGTTCTTTTCGAAAGTATCCCAGGGGTTATCCTGGACCTGTTTGTGGCCTAAGGATATCTTTCTTTGTTCAGTATCAACACCTAAGACGATAACGTCAATTTTTTCGCCTTTTTTCACGACTTCCCCGGGATGGCGGATCTTCTTTGTCCATGACAGGTCTGAAATGTGTACCAGACCGTCTACACCCGGCTCAAGTTCAACGAATACGCCGAAGTTTGTAAGGTTACGGGCAATACCTGTGTGCTTGCTGCCTACAGGGTATTTCTGCATAAGTTCTGTCCATGGATCCGGAACCAGCTGTTTCATGCCGAGAGAGATCTTCTTCTCGTCTTTATCCAGGCTCAGGATGACGGCTTCAACAACCTGTCCCATTGAGACAAACTGTGAAGGATGTTTAATATGCAGTGTCCAGCTCATTTCAGAAATATGAATGAGGCCTTCGATGCCTTTTTCAATTTCAATAAATGCGCCGTAATCAGTAAGAGATACAACTCTTCCTGAAACCTTATCGCCGACTTTATATTTATTTTCGATGTTATCCCATGGATGAGGCAGTAACTGCTTGAGTGAAAGAGAAATTCTCTTCTTTTCCATATCGAAGTCAGTAACAACAACTTTTATCTTCTCATCGAGTTTAACAACTTCGCTCGGGTGATTGATTCTGCCCCAGCTTAAGTCTGTAATGTGAATAAGGCCGTCTACGCCGCCCAGGTCCACAAATACACCGAAGTCTGTAATTGCTTTAACGATACCTTCAAGTATCTGTCCTTTTTCAAGGCTGTCAAGTATAGCTTTCCTCTGGTCAGAGATTTCCTCTTCAATAAGTACCTTGTGTGATACAACAACGTTTTCAGTAGGAACGTTAACTTTAACAACCTTAAAGTCCATTGTCTGGCCAACGAATGCATCAAAATCTCTTACAGGTCTAATATCAATCTGAGAGCCGGGAAGGAAGGCTTCGATACCCATAAGGTCCACAACCATTCCGCCTTTGATTCTTTTTAATATCTTGCCCTGAATAATTTCGCCTGTTTCATAAGCGCTCAGTATCTTGTTCCATATTCTGAGGAAGTCTGCTCTCTTCTTGCTGAGAACCAAATTACCTTCCTGGTCTTCAACGCTTTCAATTACTATTTCAACTTCTTCACCGATTTTAATTTCATCACCGGCATTAAATTCTGACTTTGGTATTGTACCTTCAGACTTAAAACCGACATCAAGAATAATACTGTCGCCCTGAATGCTTACAATTTTACCTTTAATTATCTCACCCTCTTTTACATCCTTAAATGATTGAGAGTAGAGTTTAGCCAGGGTTTCCATTTCTTCTGTTGAATATTCATCAGAATTAAAAAACCTGACCTTTCCTCTGACATCCTTAGTTCTCGCATTGTCAAATTTCTCTTTTGTCTCTACAGACATTAGACCTCCAAAAAATAATTAACTACGTGCTATTAACTCCAAAGTCATCAAAACAAGCCAAAGCAGGTAATATTTTAATTTAACATAAACAATTAAGATGACTTTTCTGCCCCGAAAGGCAGATGTCCCCTTTTGGGGCAACTCCCAGATTTTTGAAAATTAGAAACTTTAAAATACTAAATTATTTAATAATAAGCAGTTTCTTTAGAAATATCTAATTAAGAAAAATTATTTTCAATATAAGCTTTTATCTTTTCCATCTGCCACCTGGGTGTGGATGTGGCTCCCGTAATGCCTACGCTACCGGCTCCCGTAAACCATTCAGGCTGAATTTCATGAATATCTTCCACAAAATAAACCTTCGGGTTCTCTTCGTTTGCAATGTGAAAAAGCACCTTGCCGTTGCTGCTTTTTTTGCCTGCGGCAAAGACTATAACGTCGTTCGAACGGGCAAATTCCCTCAGCTTTTTATCTCTTCCCGAGACCTGGCCGCAGATGGTATTCTTTGCGTGAAATTCAATTGCAGCTTCCTCTTCAATTGAGCCGATATAAAGCTGGCTGATCCTTTCCCTTAAGGTTTCGGCAATTTTTGCAAATGTTTGCCTGTCCATTGTAGTCTGTGAAAAAAGCACGGTTTTCTTGGAAAAATCCACTTTTTCAAGGGCTTCTTCGGGACTAAGGATGAGTATGGCCTTATCGCCTGTTACGCCGTTTAAGCCGATAACTTCGGCATGGTCTTTTTTGCCGAAAATCACCACCTGAAACTCGCTGTCGGAAAACTTTCTGATTCTTTCCTGAACTTTGGCTACAACAGGGCACGTGGCATCAACAATCTCCAGCCCGTATTTTATAGCTTCCTGATAGGTTGAGGGAGGTTCACCGTGGGCACGGATAAGGACTTTGCTTCCCCGTTCAAGTCTGGGAAAATCCTTAACCGTAATAGTTTCCATTCCGAGGTCATTTAACCTTTTAACTTCAGCAGCATTATGAATAATGTCACCCAGGCTATAGATTTTTTCTGTACTTTGAAGTTCATTTTCGGCAAAATCTATTGCTCTGACAACTCCCCAGCAAAATCCTGCGCTGGTGTCTAAGTTAACCTTCATTAAAACGGCTTTCTTTCTTTTAGTTACCTTTATTGTTAATACTCTCTCTTACTTTGCTTAATATGAGTTCAACTTCTTCATCAACAGTGATGCTGGAAGTATCAATTTCTATTGCATCTTCAGCCTTAGTCAGCGGGCTCACTTCACGGCTTGAATCTATGAGGTCCCTTTTTCTGATATTGCCTTCAATATCGTCCAGTGAAAGGTTCTCCCCTTTTTCCTGGAATTCCTTCAGCCTTCGCTGTGCCCTCTTGCTGAGGGATGCTGTTAAGAATATCTTTACATCGGCATCCGGAAATACTACGGTTCCCGTATCCCGTCCTTCGGCCACAATGCTGGTGTTTCTGCCTATTTCCTGCTGCTTTTGTACCAGAGCAGTCCTCACGCCGGGAATCCTGCTGACTTCACTGACGTTGGAATTAACTTCGTAGGAGCGGATAGCTTCGGTAACATCCTCTCCGTTTAAGACCACTTCAGTCTTCCCGTCCACAAATTTCAGCTCCAGACGGGCTTTTTCAGCCAGGCTGACCACCGATGATTCATCTTTAATTACATTCTGCTTTAAGGCCAGATAGGTTATTGCTCTGTACATTGCGCCTGTATCAAGGTAAGTAAAGCCGAGATTTTTTGCCACGAGCCTTGCAGATGTACTTTTTCCAGAACCTGCCGGACCATCTATAGTAATAATTATATTCTTTGCCATATCAGGCAAAAATACAAAATTTCCTCCGAAATTAAAACTCAATTCAGGACTCTGTCTACGGTTATGAGAAAATATATTAAGAAAAATTTTACCGAATTAAAAGCCAGTTAAATTCAGCTAAAAAGAAAGTTTCCGGCAGCTAAACAGAGTGTTTTAGTTTACTTATAACAATAATTAAAACTATTAGTAAAACAGTCAGTATTATGGCTAAGGGATTTGCAAAATTAATTGTTATTCCAAGTCCCGACCTTTTGGGCAGAAACATCCTGGAGTCCTGCGGATTAAAGTAAAATACGCCCAGTTTCCAGCAATCAGCTTCATTTTCAACCTTGTTCCGCCACTTTTTAGTAATTACGGTATTATAGAATATTGGTATAGTAATAACAATGGACACCGCTAAGATAATCCAGGCCCAGACCGGCATTTTTACCCCTTAATTTAGTTGAACAAATTCTACTTATTTCCGGCTTCTTTCAGTATACTGACCATTTTCTCGTGCACTTTGCCATTTGTGGCAAGGATCTGTTTATGGAAGATATCGCGCTTTACGCCGTCAAAATCTGTTACAATGCCGCCGGCTTCCTCAACGATCAGACGTCCTGCACACATATCCCACGGATAAAGTGAGAGTTCCCAGAAGCCGTCAAAAATTCCGTCGGCAACGTAGCAGAAGTCAATTGCAGCAGAGCCCAGGCGCCTTATTGCGCGTGCATCCTGAAGAAAAGCCGCAAAGTAGTTCATCACCTTGCCGGGATTTTCCTGCACATCGTACGGAAATCCGGTTACAAGGAGGCTGTAGTTCAGGTTATCGTTTTCGCTAACCTTAAGTTTCCTCGAGTTGCAGTAAGAGCCGCCTGCCTTTTCGGCCGTATAGGCTTGATCGCGCATAACGTCGTAGACAATGCCGCATATGGTTTCCCCGTTTTTCTGGAGTCCGATGGAAACAGAAAATATTGGCAGTCCGTGAGCAAAGTTTGTAGTACCGTCAAGCGGATCAATAACCCAGACATATTCGGCGTTTTTATTAATATTAATAGCTCCGCTTTCCTCGGCAATTATTCCATGCTTTGGATACTTCTCTTTAATAAAAGAGATAATAGCTGCTTCGCTTTTTTTATCAATTTCAGTAACAAGGTTTGAGGAATTTGTCTTAAACTCAACGGCAAAGTTTTTTCTGTAACCTTCTCTTATTATTTCGCCTGCCTCTTTGGCAATAGCAATTACATCTTCTAACATTTTCATCAGCAGTTGTTATTTAATTCATATAATTTACGAAAAAAGGTTCGAAGTTCAACGCTCGACGGAAAGACACTGACCTTGGGGAGGTTAATTCCCTTTCAATAGAAATTCTATTCTGTCCAGGTCGCCGTCAATATTTTTTCTGGGTGTTATATTAAATATCCTGCAAAGAAGAGGGTAAATGTCTATGTTCCAGAGGGTTCCGGTTTTATAATTTTTCTTAAATGCCGGACCCTCGGCATAGAAGATTCCATGCATATCCATGAAATTATTGTCGTAGCCGTGGCTGCCTTTATTTTTTGAATAATATTTCTGGGAATTATTATCCACAAGCGACCAGCCGGGATCGGCCACAACAATTAGAGGATAGATAAAAGGGTTGTCGTTGAAGTGGAAGTATCCCGGAATATTTTCACGATTATAAACCTTATAATGGTTTTTATTTTTTTTAAGTTTCTTATAAACTGTATCAAGCTCCCCATCTTTGGGTTCAATCATCATAACAGGTCCGTCGCCGTCCATTCGTGTTCCCTGCCCCAGAATTTCCTCAATATTAATGAGTCTCCGGCTGCTTATTTCCGTCATGCCGTGATCCGAAAGGAATATGACGTTAGTACTGTCGAACATATTAATATCTTTAAGTTCCTTTAGAAGCTCTCCGGAGAGTGAATCGAGCAGTTTTACGGCGTTGTTCACCTGTGGTGAATTAGGCCCGTAGCGGTGCCCCTGGGCATCGGTCTCATGCATATAAAGTGTAATAAAGTGGGGCCTGACATTATAAGGCAGTTTAAGCCAGTTTATAACGCCTTCAATTCTATTTATATAGGGTCTTTTGTGCTCGTAAATTTCGTAGTATTCCGGATTTCTGTAATTAAGGTTCAGAGGCGTGCCGGGCCAGAAGTAGCTGGCAGTTTTTATGCCCTGGCGCTCAGCTGTCTGCCAGAAAGCTTCTCCAATGTACCACCTGCTGTCGGTCACTTCGCCGGTATCAGAAATGCTGTATTTACGTCCGGAAAACGGGTCCCTGAACTCGTTATGTATTATCCCGTGGTGTTCAGGATACATTCCCGTGATAATTGAAGTATGGTTTGGGAATGTTTTAGAAGGGAATGCCGGTCTGAGTGAAAGAGCTGAAACTCCGTTTGCGCCAACTGAATCCAGGTTCGGGGTCAGTCCCCTGGATGTATAGTCCCACCGGAAAGCATCATAAGAAACCAGGATAACATAAGGTTTGCCCTGAGAGAAAATATTTCCGGCAAGAACAAAAATGCTGAAGAAAACCATAATAAACAGAAATTTCATTTTTTTCATCATTTACCCCTTAAATTTTTGTGACCCGACGGTCACTTTTTAACCATAAAAGACACTTTTCTCTTAATTTATTTATTAAATATTTTCCTTTACTTTTCGGATAATTGCTCATAATTTTACATGGCACTTCTGAAAATATTGTAAAGCTCCTTGAAAATATAACAATTTTTTTAATGTTAAATAATTGTTAAGTCTTAATTTTTAAGGATTTCCTTACTTGCCAGTTAAGATAATTAATTTAATTTTGCAGAGAAAATTAATTCGTCTAGATTTTTGTTCTTTTAACATCAACCTAAAAGGGAGAAAACATGAGAATGGTCAAACGACAAATTCTTTTATTCGTTCTTTTTGTTTTGTTTGGCGCCTCAGCAGCTTTTGCTCAGGGCGTTACAACAGCCGCAATGAATGGAACTGTCGTCGACAACGATGGCCAGCCTATGCCGGGCGCAGTCATAATTGCCGTACACGTTCCAACCGGTACACAGTTCGGAACAACATCGCGTACTGATGGAAAGTTTAACATCAGCAACATGCGTGTTGGTGGTCCTTATACACTTAAAGCTTCTTTTATCGGCTACAAGACACAGATACAGGAAGGCATTACTCTTAGTCTTGGACAGAATTTTACAATCGACTTCAAATTAGCCCCTGAAAATATTGAAACTATGACAGTAAGCGTTCTGGCAGACAGAAATGCTGTAATCAGCGGCAGCCGTACAGGCGCTTCAACTAACGTAGGCGTTGAACAAATTCAGGCATTCCCTACCGTTTCCAGAAGCTTCCAGGATTTTGCAAAATTAACACCGCAGTTTGACGGCCGCTCAAGCAGCGCTGCAGGAAGAAACAACCGTTTCAACAATATTCAGATAGATGGTACACAGTATAACGACCTTTTCGGTCTGGGTTCATCAGGAACTCCCGGCGGACAGGCAGGCACAACACCTATAAGCCTTGACGCTATCCAGGAATTCCAGGTTGTTATAGCTCCTTACGACGTCCGTCAGGGCGGCTTTACAGGAGGCGGTATCAACGCCATTACACGCAGCGGTACCAACAACTTCTCAGGTTCACTTTACGGATACTTCAGAAATCAGAACTTCATGGGCTACAGCCCGGATGACAAGAAAGCAAAAGTTACAGAATTCAGCGAATATCAGACAGGCCTCCGTTTAGGCGGTCCGATAATCAAGGATAAATTATTCTTCTTTGCAAACGGTGAATTTGTCCGCCGTACAGATCCTGCAGACAACCTTTCTCTTACCCAGGGCGGAAATCTGGGAGCCAAAGACAGTCTGGCTTCATCAATGCAGAACATATTATTGAATAAATATGGTTATAATCCGGGCAGCTACGGTTCATTTTCAACCAAGCGCCCTGCAAGCAAATTCTTCATTCGTTTCGATTATAACATTTCAGATGAACACAAATTAACTTTCAGACACAACTTTGTTGATGGAAGCGACCAGAAGACCGGACGCAGCGTTTCAACTCTGGAATTCTCAGACAGAATGTATCAGTTCAACACAAACACAAACTCTTCAGTTTTACAGTTGAGCAGCACGTTCAGCAATACAATGTCTAACGAATTGATCATGGGTTACACCAGAATCCGCGATACACGTGATCCTTCAGGAAGTGCTTTCCCGTCAGTTCTTGTTAAGACCGCAATCCCCGGTTTTACATTAAAGGCTGGTGCCGAAGAATTCTCACAGGCAAACCAGCTTGACCAGGACATATTTGAACTTACAGACAACTTCTCTTACTACACGGGTTCCCATGTTATTACATTTGGTACACATAATGAATTCTATAAGTTCAGAAATCTTTTTATCCGTAACCTTTACGGATACTATGAATTCAACAACATGACTGATTTCCAGAACGGCAATCCTTCACGTTATCAGTTAAGCTATTCAAACACAGCTAACCCCATGGAAGCAGCTAAATTCAACGCTTTCCAGCTGGGAATTTATGGACAGGATGAATGGTCAGCTACAGATAACCTTAAAGTAACTCTTGGTTTAAGAGTAGATGCTCCTTTCTTCCCGAAAAGTCCGGCATTTAACCCGACTATCGACCAGGTCTTCACAAAGGGACAGGGTATGGACATCGGTACAGACAAGGTTCCAAGCGGAAAGATCCTCTTCTCACCTAGACTCGGTCTTAACTGGGATGTTAACGGCGACCGCACAACACAGCTTCGCGGCGGCGTTGGTATCTTTACAGGACGCATTCCTTACGTTTGGATCTCAAATCAGTATGGAAATACGGGTGTTGAATTCGGAAGAATCGACCTCTCGGCCGGCAGAACACCGGGCTTACCTAATGGCTTTAAGTTCAATCCCGATCCAAACACACAGCAGAAAACTGGCCTGACAGCAATCCAGCAGACAGAAGTTGACCTTACAGCAGGTAATTTCAAGATGCCTCAGGTAGCACGTTTAGATGCTGCTATAGACCATCAGCTGCCTTTCGGTCTGACAGGTACTATTGAAGGTATATATTCAAAGTCAGTAAATGACATTTCTTACCAGGATATCAACATTGTTCCCCAGGCTGGAAAGTTTGTTTCAGGCGCCGGTGATCCGGGCAGAAACACATACTTATCCGGTACAAAAGGTTACAGTGCTGCATTTACAAACGTTATTCTCATGAAGAATACAAGTCTTGGTTATCAGTACAATTTGACTGCTCAGGTACAGGGAACTCTCCCGATGGGCTTATATACAAACGTTGCTTATACTTATACAAGATCCAAAGACGTAAACAGCGTTATTTCAAGCCAGGCTTTCTCACAGTGGAGATTTAATCCGATTGCAAACGATCCAAACAACCCGGATCTTGCCACAGCTAACTTTGAAATCCGCAATCGTTTCCTTGTTGCTTTTTCTTACTCAGCTGAATTCTTCACAAATGCAAAAAGCACTTTTACTCTGTACTATAATGGCCAGTCAGGTCTGCCTTTCTCCTACACATATGACGGCGACATAAACGGCGACGGACAGACAAGCAACGATCTGATCTACGTTCCTAAGAATGCAACTGATGCCGCTGAAATTCAGGTTGGTTCAATTTCGAATAAGGCTTTCAAAGCTGATGCTGCTATGGCACAGGCTCTTGAAAACTATATCAACAGGGATAACTACCTGAAGGAGCACCGCGGACAGATCATGGAACGCAACGGCGCCACTGTCCCCTGGTCACACCAGGTTGACTTCAGATTCGTTCAGAATATTCCGCTATTTGCCGGACATGGCTTTGAATTATCACTCGACGTTCTTAACCTCCCCAACCTGATCAGCTCGAAATGGGGATGGGTAAAATCGGTTCCAAACCAGAATGACAGTGTAATTAAATACCTTGGAAATGACACCAACGGAAGACCGGTATTCAGCTTCAAAGATAAGACCGATCCGTTCCAGAATGATAACTTAGCCTCACGCTGGCAGATGCAGTTAGGTGCACGCTACTCTTTCTAAGTTATTCTGAATCCTGACTTTAAGCCCCCGGAGAAATATTCTCCGGGGGCTTTTTTGTTTGGGAATTGTTGATCTGATTTTATGAATAGCCAGGGTGAATTGTCATGACCTTTAGCTCGTGGAAAGAGATATTCCTCTCTCTTGTTAGGGCTTCAGCCTAAAATTATCTTTCACCAGTTCTCAGTTTTTCCAAAAGGATCTGGAAGTCTTGGGGCAGGGGTGAATCAAACCTTACAAACTCGTTTGTATGAGGGTGATAAAACCCGAGTGTTTTTGCGTGAAGAGCCTGGCGGGGCATAATTTCTAAAAGGTTGTCAATTCTGGATTTCATTTTGGGTAGCGTATGGCCAAAGACTATTTTATTTCCGCCGTATGCAACATCCCCGAATATGGGATGATTGATTGAGGCCATATGCACCCTTATCTGGTGCGTCCGCCCTGTCTTAAGATTCAGCTTTATTAAAGAGGCAAATTCAAATTCTTCAATAACTGCATACAATGTTGTTGCAGTCTTTCCTTCCGACTCGCTGACGGCATACTTCTTCCTGTCGCTTTTACTGCGGGCAATATTCTTTTCTATTACGCCCTGCTTTTCCTTCAAAAGCCCCCAGCAGACGGCCCAGTATTCCCTTTCGATTGTATGCCTTGAAAATTGCGCTGCCAGCTTTGCGTGTGTTACGTCATCCTTTGCAACCACAAGAATCCCGCTGGTATCCTTGTCAATCCTGTGCACAATCCCGGGGCGTCCCGGTTCATTAGAACTGCTTAAGTTGCGTGAGTGGTGCAAAAGGGCATTTACAAGTGTTCCCGTATAATTGGCGTAGGCCGGATGGGCCACCATGCCCGCGGGTTTGTTTACAATGATCAGGTATTCATCTTCATAAATAATATCAAGCGGTATTTCCTCGGGCATTGTATTTTCCGGGCGCGGCGAAATAGGAATTGTTACGCTTACAACGTCTCCTGGTCCCACTTTATAGTTTGACTTAACCGAAGCTCCGTTTACTGTTACAAGGCCTGCTTCCAGGAGTTTCTGGACTTTAGAGCGTGTGGCATTTTCTATGAGGTTCGTAATATATACGTCAATTCTTTCTTTCTTTTTTCCGGGAGGTGCTTCAAACCTGTAATTTTTTTCTGATATCAGGTTCATTATTTCTTAATCAGGTTATTCTTAAATTGTAAAGTTTCAACCGGTGATAACATCATAAAGAAGTTATTTCCCGTTGTCGCGTGCAGCTTCAACCTGTCCGGAATCCGCGGCGGGTTTTGTCTTAAAGCTGAAGATGACAAGCAGCATTACGCCAATGGATACAGCCATATCGGCCACGTTAAAGATAGGCCAGCGGTCGTAGGTGTATCCGAAGAAGTTAACGTCAAAAAAGTCGATGTCTATAAAATCTACAACCTTGCCATAGAACAAAGGGGCGTATCCGTAGAATACGCCGTAGAAAACCCTGTCTATGAGGTTACCAACCGCGCCGCCCAGAATAAGGGCAAGTGCGAAGCGCATAATAAACTTGTCGTGCCTTACTTTATAAAGGTAGTAAACGATGCCGATGCTGGCAGCAAGGGAGAAGAGGGATAAGAACAGTTTGGAAGCAATTCCAAGATCAATTCCGAAAGCAATGCCCGGATTTTCCACAAAAGTAATTCTGAAAAAATTTCCAATCATTTTGCGGTGGTCGCCATAGATCATCCCGTCGTGGTGCAAATGCAGAGCGGGTATAGAAAAGCCTTTTATATACAGCTTGGTAATCTGGTCAACAATAACAATAAACAGTGATGCGAATAGTGCTCTCAATTTTGGCCTTAAAAAATTAGCTTTCAAAAAATTAGCTTAAGGGTTTATCGCCCAGGTTGTCTTCTGCCGGTTTAGTTTCTTTACTCAGTTCATTCTGCATAATTTCTTCACGGCGAGTTCTTCCGCTGAAGATCACCAGAAGAATGACGCCGAAAGTAACAGAGATATCGGCAACATTAAATATAGGCAGGTTATCCAGGTTATAGCCCAGGAGGTTAATGCCTGCTATTTTAACCTGAAAAAAATCCACCACTTTACCATAGAACAAAGGGCCATAACCGTAAAAAACGCCGTAGAAAACGCGGTCCACAAGATTTCCAATTGCGCCGCCCAAAATCAGTGCAAGAGCAAATCTGATTTTAAGTCCTTCCTTCCTGATCCTGTGGAGGTAAAGGATAATGGCAATGCTGGCGACGATGGAAAACAAAGATAAAAACAATTTGGAAATGGGGCCCAGGTCGATCCCGAACGCCATACCGGGGTTTTCAATAAAAGTAATTTTCAGAAAAGATCCCAGAAATTCGTGCTGTTCAGCGTAAGAAATTCCGGGATAGCGAATATTAAATGCAGGTATTGAAAAACCCTTAACGAACAGTTTTGAAACTTGATCGATTATTACAATTACCAGCGAGACAAATAATACTCTCAAGTTATTCCCTTTTTTTAATTTTACTTTACTACAGGTTATTTCTTTTCCTGTCTCTGCTTAACCGGCAGGCACAGCTGGCTGTGCGGAACGGCTGCCAGTCTTTCCTTTGCAATCAGTGGGCATGATGGGCAAAGGTTCTGCGGCTCATCTATACACTCAATACAGATGCCGTAGGTGCCATTTTCAATTCTATGGAGCGCATCATCGAGGTAGCCCAGAAACTTATTTTCTCTTTGAGCCCAGAGGAATATCTTTTCCCTTTCCATGGCATCTGTACCCTGCTCCGCCATATGGAGCGAGTAAGGTGAATTCTCGTTTACATATTGTCCTGTTGTCGGATCCATCATTTGCTCTCGCAGGTTCTGCAGCTGCTCAATGATTTCATTACGCTTGTCAAGAATAATCTTCTTGAAATACTCAAGATCTTCTTTGCCGTACCCCTTTATTTTACGCACATTTTTCTTGGGCGAAGTAACAATAACTTCGGGAGTGCTCTTTTCCTGATGAACATGCTTATGTTCATTAGTTGCTACATGTGCTTCTTTTACCGCGGGCTTTTCATGCTTCAGCGTTTCCCTTTCCTTTGCGGTATCCTTCTTCTTTTCCTTTTTCATAATATCCTTAACTTTAGTTTGAACTGCTTTCTTTTTGGGCTGTTCTTTTTCTTTAACAGCAGCCTTTCCTGCCTTTTTGACTGCAGCAGTTTTAGCAGTACCATTGCTTTTACCGGAACTGCTCTTTACAGCCGCTTTAGCTGCCTTTGGCTTTTCCGCCGCAGTTTTCTTTACTTTTTTAGGGTCAGATTTAGTTGCCATTTTGGGCCTCCTGGTTCTATAAAGTTAAGCTTCCATCTTTTTAATACTTATGGAACATTTATATTCACCTACTTCCCAGTCCTGGGAGTAGCCGTCCTTCAATTCATCCTGAGAACTGAGATTTCCGGCCAGTGTCTCACTGACAATATAATCGCTGAAAGAGAGAACTGCCTTTTCAAGGTTTTCATCGCTCTTAAAGCTGATATTAATTCTGTCAGTAACTTCGAGGCCCATATCCTTTCTCATATTTTGGACTCTGTTAACAAATTCACGAGCCAGACCTTCGGAGAGAAGTTCATCCGTAAGCTCGGTATCAAGGGCAACCGTAACACCCTCTTCGGATTCAACAAGCCAGCCTGTAATTTCAGTGCTGACAATTTCAACATCCGTATGGGTAATTGTTACGTCCTCAGAATCGAGGACAACCGTTACGCTTCCGCCTTTTTCAAGCTTTCCGATTTCTTCTTTACCAAAGCCCCTGATTGCATTAGCCACGGGATTTGCTTTCTTGCCGAATTTCGGCCCAATGGATTTGAAATTCGGTTTGGCTGATTTATTTACAATCTCTGAATCGTCTTCAAGGACAACTAAATCTTTAACATTAATTTCTTCTAATATCACATCTTTCATCTTCATAACAGCATCCCTGCTGGCTTTATCCACTGCTACCATAATCTTCAAAAGAGGCTGCCTGATCTTAAGATTAGACTTTGCTCTCATTGAACGTGCAATGAATACTACTTTCTGTGCCACATCCATCTTCTCTTCGAGCTCTTTTTCATAATAAGTTGAAACAGGAAACTCTGAGAGGTGTACAGACTCAAATTTTTCTTTCCCGGTAGTCGCGTTCAGGTTTCTGAATATTTCTTCTGAAATAAACGGGGCAAACGGGGAAACAAGTTTTGCAACTGTATTCAGGCATTCATAAAGCGTCTGATAAGCCGAAAGCTTGTTTTTGTTCATATCCGACTTCCAGAATCTTCTGCGGCAGCGTCTTACGTACCAGTTGGATAGCTGGTCGATCGTAAAAGATGCCACCAGCCTTGCGGCTTTTGTTACATCATAGGCATCCATCAGTTCCCTGTATTCGGAAACCACACTTGATAGCTTGCTGATGATCCATCTGTCAATTTCAGGCCTTTCCTTATAAGGGATCAGGTCTTCCTTAAACTCGAAGTTATCAATATTAGCATATAACGCAAAGAAAGAATATGTATTTATTAATGTACCAAAAAATTTCCTTTGTACTTCAACTATTCCTTCTTCATCAAACAGCGTGGGCTTCCAGGGCGGGCTTGTAGTAACAAGATACCACCTGGTTGCATCTGCTCCGTACTTGTCAAACAGCGCAAAAGGATCAACCGTATTGCCTTTGGATTTGGACATTTTCATTCCGTTTTTATCCAGAATGAGCTCATTTACAATCAGGTTCTTGAATGCCACGCTGTCAAAAAGCATGGTTGAAATTGCGTGCAGCGTGTAGAACCATCCTCTTGTCTGGTCAATTCCCTCGCAGATAAAATCTGCAGGAAAGTTCTCCTTAAACACATCCTGGTTTTCAAAAGGATAATGATACTGTGCAAAAGGCATTGAGCCTGAATCGAACCAAACGTCTATGAGTTCAGGAGTCCTCCTGAAAATCTTGCCATTGCGTTCGAAATAAATTTCATCCACATAAGGCTTGTGCAGATCTATGTTATCCAGATCGCGCACGGAAATTCTCTTTCCGTCTTTTTCAACAAAGCCTTCCTTAAGTTCCTCAATGCTGCCAACGGCCATCTGTTCGCCGTCTTCGCTTATCCAGATCGGGAGCGGTGTAGCCCAGAAGCGGTCGCGCGAAAGCGCCCAATCCTTGTTCTCTTCAAGCCAGTTGCCGAAGCGGCCCGAACCTACCTCAGGCGGAAACCAGTTGATCTGCTTGTTAAGAGCCACCATTTTGTCTGCAATTGAGGTGGTTTTAATGAACCACGATTCCCTTGCATAATAGATAATGGGAACATCCTGATGGCGCCAGCTGAAAGGATAAGAGTGGGTAATAGTCTCTTTTTTGAACAGATTGCCCATCTCTTTAAGTTTAATAATTATATCCTTGTCGGCTTCCTTTACAAAGCGTCCTGCAAAGTCAGTCACCTGCTCGGTAAAAAGCCCGCTTCTTGTTACAGGCTGAAGCATCGGAAGGTCATACTTCTTTGAGATTTCATAGTCATCGGCACCGAAAGCAGGTGCAATGTGCACAATACCCGAACCGTCTTCTGTACTGACAAACTCAGCTTCAATTACATAGAAAGCCTTCTTGTTAGGCGTTACATAATGGAAAAGCTGCTCATATTCCTGTCCTGCAAGATCAGTTCCCTTATATTCGCCGACTATTTCATATTCCCCTTCTATAACAGAAAGGCGGCTCTTTGCAAGTATCAGGTAGTCGTCTTTAAGTTTAATTTTAACGTAATCAATGTCGGGACCAACAGCCAGTGCCACGTTGGAAATAAGCGTCCAGGGCGTTGTCGTCCATACGAGGAAATAAGTTGTGCCTTCCTTTGTAAGATCAGATTCCTTCAGTTTCATTACCACATAGACCGAAGGATCTTTTGTTTCCCTGTAGCCTAGAGCCAGTTCGTGAGAAGACAGAACAGTTTCCGACTTGGGATCCTGTGGAACAACTTTATAATCCTTATAGATCAGTCCCTTATCGAACAATGTTTTTAATGCCCACCAGACCGATTCAATATATTCATTTGTGCAGGTCACATAGGCATTATCGAGCCTTATCCAGTAACCCATGCGCGTGGTCATTCTTTCCCATAGGTCGGTATATGTAAACACAGAGTCACGGCATGCCTTGTTGTATTTTTCTACGCCGTAGTCTTTAATTTCGCTTTTATTCTTAATACCGAGCTGTTTTTCAACTTCAATTTCAACCGGAAGTCCGTGTGTATCCCAGCCGGCCTTACGGTGTACCTGGAACCCCTGAAGGGTTTTATAACGGCAGACCAGGTCCTTCAGTGTTCTGGCCATTACGTGATGAATGCCCGGTTTTCCGTTTGCCGTCGGGGGGCCTTCATAGAAAGTAAAAGGTTTATTATCACTTCTGGTACTTACACTTTTCTCAAAGATATTATTATCCTGCCAGAACTTTAAGATTCTCTCTTCTATTTCAGAATAATTTATTTTTTCAGGATTCTGCTTAAACATGTTTTTATTTTTGTATTAAATATTAATTATTATAAATCTATTTCTAAATATCAATTATTTCTTTTAATTTTTTTTCAGTTACTCATTTTCCTCATACTTTCTGATGAGTTCCCTTTCCACCTGAATGAACTCCTTCAGGTCCTTTTCAATCCTGGCTTTTTTCTCCTGGTGCTGTCTGGCTTCCATTTCAGCCTCCCTTACGATCACCTGGGCGTTCAGCTGAGCCTCCTTAAGCTTCAGGTCAGCTTCTTTGCGGGCATTTGCAACCATGCTTTCATACGCATCGATCCTGTTATTCAGGCTTACAACTTCCTTCTGAAGCACAAATAGCTCTGCAACAGACATGCCGAAAAATCCCATGCAGCCCAGCACCACATTGCGCAAACTATATAATATAAGGTTTTCTGTAATAAGTTCATTTGAGGCAAAATACTCTCTGAAAAAAGAGATCATAAGAACGCTTGTGATAGTTGTTGCAACTATCACGGCAAAGACTACTTTTCCGCCCACCTTCCAGTTCATTGTTTTATCAATGAGCCAGCCGCAGGCAAATGAAAAAACAGAAAGCACAAACCACACCGAAAAGTTCAAATCCCCGAAGGCAAAGAGCTTCGTGTTCAGGAAATTCGATCCGAACATAAAGACCCCGAGAAGAAGCGGTGCAGCGTAATAATATATTTTTACCTTTCTGTTCATAATTTGTTAATGACTTCTTTCATTATAAGAGTCATTTTTGGTTCTGCAGCATTTGCAGCTTCAATTATTTCCTTTATATTAACGGGCTTTAAGGCATCAGGAAAACACTCGTCGGTTATAATGCTGAAGCCCAGAACCCTCATTCCCATGTGGTTTGCCACTATATCTTCGGGTATTGTAGACATACCAACCACATCGGCTCCCGTCTGGCGCAGGAATCTGTATTCAGCCCTTGTTTCAAGGTTCGGGCCCGGGACTGCCACATAAACGCCCTTCTGCACTTTCACCTTATTTTCAATTGCTATTTCTTCAGCAAGCTTAATTAGTTCATGGTTGTAAGGCTCGCTCATATCGGGGAAGCGTGGGCCCATTTCATCCTCATTTTTTCCGATAAGAGGATTATCGCCAAGAAGGTTGATATGGTCTGTCATGAGCATAATGTCGCCGCGTCTGAATAAAGGATTCATTCCTCCGCATGCGTTAGAAACCAGGAGAGTTTTAACTCCCAGGTAACTCATCACCCTAACAGGATAGGTGATCTGCTGCATTGTATAGCCTTCATAATAGTGAAAGCGTCCCTGCATTGCAACAACTTTCTTCCCGTTGATAGATCCGAAGATCAGCTTTCCGTGGTGGGATTCAACGGTTGAAAGGGGGAAATGAGGCAGGTCTCCGTACTCTATTTCGGCCTCAATATTAATTTCCTTAACAAGTCCGCCAAGACCTGTTCCAAGAATGATTCCAACTTCATAGTCACCGGAAACTTTTTCCCTGATGACTTTAAGGGTTTGGTTAATTTTTTCGATTAATTCGCTCATAATAGTTTTTCCAGTATATCGTCTATGTTAAGATTTAAGTTTTCAGCTTCAGATGTTCTTTTTTCAACGGGTAACTCCTTTGGAGCATTTTCGAGCTTCATTTCCACAAGCTGTGCCTGTGAATTCAGGAGCGCCTTCAGTTTAGCTATAATCATATTTCTTTCTTCCCTTAAAGCAAGCACGGCATTACGGATCTTATCGGCGTCGCTTTTTGCCTTCTCAACTATCTGTGCGGCTTTAATTTCAGACTCCTTAATAATAAGTGCCGTCTGTTTCTTAGCGGATTCCACCGCCCTGGAAGATGACTCGTGAGCCTTCAGGAGTGTACCCTGCAGGTTCTTTTCTATTTTTCTGAATTCGGTAATTCTGGCGTTAGCTTTTTCAAGATCTTTTTTCAGCGTATCATTTTCAGCCGAGAGTTTTTCAAATTCCTCGGCAAGTCTTTCAAGGTAAGCCTGCACCTCATCCTTATCGTAGCCGCGCACAACCTTCTTAAATTCCTGGCTTTTAATGCTGAGGGGGGTATATTTCACTGTTCCCTCCAGCTTTTCGCATAATCACGTTCTCCAAAAATTGCAGTTCCTATCCTTAACATAGTTGCGCCTTCCTCTATAGCTATTTCATAATCGTGTGTCATACCCATTGACAGCTCGTTCAAATTAAAACCGCGTTCATTCAGCATAACCTTTAAGTTACGCAATCCGGCAAAACTTTTCCTGATTAAATACTCGTCACTGGTAAAAGGTGCCATAGTCATAAGTCCTCTGAGTTCCAGTCCGGGAGCATCCTGGCAGTACGAAGCAAGCCTGATGAGTTCAGAGGGGTCACTTACGCCATACTTGGCAGTTTCCTCTGAAGTTTTGATTTCCAGGAGGATTTTCTGGATTTTACCGAGTTTAAGGGCCTGGAGATTAATTTCCTCTGCCAGGCGTATTGAATCTACAGAATGGATCAAAAAAGCCGCCGGCAGAACATATTTAACCTTATTGCGCTGAAGGTGACCGAGGAAATGCCAGTTCACATTTTTTTCTATGAGGGGCACTTTTTCCGTCAGTTCCTGCGCCTTATTTTCGCCCAGGTCCATAATTCCGGCATTCAGAGCTCCAAGTATAGAATCAATACCGGTATTCTTGGAAACAGCAATAAGCCTTATTTCTTCAGGATTACGGCCCGTTTGAAGGCATCTGCTTTGAATTTTGGCTCTGACAATATTTATATTTTCCGAAATCATAACTTAATTAAGAGTGTGAAGTTAGGGCTTTTAATGAAAAAAATCAACGAAAAAACGAGTTTTTTTCATTCCGGGCTCATAAAGGGGAAATACACTAGAATAACCTAATATAACAAAGGAATTGACAAAAAAAAGCGTTCCGGGGCATAAATTGAAAAAGAGAGGGGCTGTCAACACTGCCCCACTGCCCGCGGTGCAGAGGCTGCACATGAATACAACCGCAATAAAGCAATAAAAAAACCCCGGGGAGGAATCCCTCCGGGGTTTTATTTTGAAGAATGATTCAGATTGTCAGCTGCAGCCTGAGGTGCTTCCGCAGGTCATGCACTTTAGACATGTACCGTTACGGACCATCGTTATACTTCCGCACTCTGTACAAACGTCACCCGTATAACCCTTTTCACGGGCTTCCTTGATCTTACTTGTCAAAGGATCCGTCTTAGGCTGTGTAATGATCTTAACTTTGGCATCTGGCTTCATGCGCGGGAGTTTAATGTCATCCGGAAGCTTAAGGTCGCTTGCGCTTAGTTCAACAAGCCTTTCGCTTATTATCTCTTCGCTTTCAAACTCCTCGGGTACATTCTTCTGTCCCCTGTCCTCAGGAGCCACGTGTGCCAGGTCATTGCGGCCCAGGTAATTTACTGCAAGTTCCCTGAAAATGTAGTCAATAACTGATGTAGCCATTTTGATCTTGTCATTTCCCAGAACCATGCCGCTGGGCTCAAAGCGGGTAAACACAAATGCATCTACAAACTCTTCCAAAGGCACGCCGTGCTGGAGCCCCAGTGAAATTGAAATGGCAAAGCAGTTAAGCAGGCTTCTGAATGCAGCGCCTTCGCGGTGCATATCTATAAAAATCTCGCCGAGCTGGCCATTGTCGTACTCGCCTGTTCTGATATAAACCGACTGCCCGTTGATTTTGGCTTTCTGTGTATAGCCTGTTCTTCTGTCTGGAAGACGTCTTCTCTTGGCAATGTAGCGGTGAATGATTTTCTCGGCAATTTTCACAATATCGCTTTCTTCCCTGGCCTCCATGATGCTTTCATATTCCTCAACGGCAACAGTATTAAGAGGCTGTGAAAGTTTCGATCCGTCCCTGTAAAGTGCATTGGCTTTAATGCCTAGCTTCCAGGAATCCATATAAGCGGTTTTAATGTCGTCAATAGATGCCTGGTTAGGCAGGTTGATTGTCTTTGAGATAGCACCTGATATAAACGGCTGGGCTGAGGCCATCATTTTAATATGGGCTGCTGTCTTGATAAATCTGGTGCCTTTCTTACCGCACTTGCTTGCACAGTCAAATACAGGATAATGTTCATGCTTTAGAAACGGAGCGCCTTCAACAGTCATTGTACCGCATACATAGTCGTTTGCCGTTGAAATTTCCTGCTTTGAGAAACCGAGAGATGAGAGCATATCGAAATCCCATGCGCTTAACTGTTCTTTTGTAAAGCCCAGGTGTTTGGTGCAGAAGTCCTCGCCTAAGATGAAGCGGTTGAAAGCAAAGCCGATCTCGAAAACCGAAGGCAGAACTGATTCCAGGTTTTCAAGCACTTCGTCTGTAAAGCCCTTGCTCTTGAGTGATTCATGGTTAATGTAAGGGCAGTTTTTCAGGCTTCCGGCGCCCTTTGCGTACTTAACAACTTCGTTAATCTGTTCCTGGTTGTATCCAAGGCGCTTTAATGCGGGAGGAATTGACTGATTGATAATCTTGAAGTAACCGCCTCCGGCAAGCTTCTTAAATTTCACTAAAGCAAAATCGGGCTCAATACCTGTAGTATCGCAGTCCATTACAAGTCCTATTGTACCCGTAGGAGCAATTACTGTTACCTGAGCATTTCTGAAGCCGTATTTTGTACCCAGGTCGAGTGCCTTTTCGGCATCCTCGCGGGCGGCCTTGAGGAGGTCCGATGGGCAGTTCTTAGGATTAATGCCCATTGGATAGATTGAAAGTCCCTCATACTCTTCATTAGGAACGTTATATGCTGCCCGTTTATGATTTCTGATTACGCGCAGCATATTGTCCTTATTTCTTTCATAAGCTGCAAAGGGTCCCAGTTCCTTAGCCATTTCAGCCGAAGCTGCATAGGCAGTCATGTGCATAATAGCCGTAAGAGATCCGCAAATAGCGGCCGCCTGGTCGCTGTCGTAAGGAATGCCCTGCAGCATAAGAAGAGAGCCAAGGTTGGCATAGCCAAGTCCCAGAGTTCTGAACTCGTAGCTCTTTCTGGCAATTTCACTGCTTGGGAACTGAGCCATCAGGACGCTTATTTCAAGCACAACCGTCCAGAGCCTTGAGGCATGGCGGTATGCTTCAATATCAAATTTCTGAGTTTCAGTGTCATAGAACGTCACGAGGTTAAGTGAAGCCAGGTTGCACGCCGTATCGTCGAGGAAGAGGTATTCAGAGCATGGATTCGACGCCCTGATCTCGCCATCGGCCGGGCATGTATGCCATTCGTTAATAGTAGTATGGAACTGAAGTCCCGGGTCAGCCGAAGCCCATGCGGCGTATGCTATATCATCCCAGAGATCCCTGGCCTTAAGTGTCTTCAAGGCTTTAGGTTTTCTGTTTTCCTCTTCAGCTTTCTTCTTTTCTGTTCTCCAGTAGAGGTTCCAGGTGCCGTCTGTAATAACGGCGCGCATAAACTGGTTGGTTACCCTGATGGAGTTATTTGAATTCTGGCCGGAAACCGTGGCATATGCATCTGAATTCCAGTCGGTATTGTATTCAGGAAATTCAATTGAAGTAAAGCCCAGCTTTGCCAGCTGAATTACTCTTTCGATATAATTATCTGGAATAAGAGCCTTGCGTGCTTCCAGAACCGCGGCTTTTAATTTCTGGTTAAGCTTCTTGTTAAAGCGGTCGTTTTCAGGATGTTCGTCGTAGCAGGCCTTTATAATTTTATTGAGGTGAAGATTGCAGAGTTTTGAACCTGTAACAAGCGAGGCTACTTTCTGTTCTTCAACAACTTTCCAGTTGATATACTCCTCGATATCGGGATGGTCCATATCTATAGTAACCATCTTTGCAGCGCGGCGTGTTGTGCCGCCGGATTTTATGGCGCCTGCTGAGCGGTCGCCTATCCTCAAAAAAGACATGAGTCCCGAAGATTTTCCGCCTCCGCTTAAAGGCTCATTAATTCCCCTGATATTCGAGAAGTTGGAGCCTGTACCGCTTCCGTACTTAAATAGTCTGGCTTCCCTGATCCAGAGATCCATAATGCCGCCTTCATTTACAAGGTCATCCTTTATAGAAAGGATGAAGCATGCATGAGGCTGCGGATGCGTATAGGCGTCCTGAGAGACTGTAAGTTTGCCGGTTTTATAGTCGACATAAAAGTGTCCCTGCGAAGGGCCTTCAATTCCGTAAGCCCAGTGAATTCCGGTATTAAACCACTGAGGGCTGTTGGGAGCTGCCATCTGGTTAGCCAGCATATAGAGCAATTCGTCATAGAATACGCGGGCATCTTCCTCCTTATCGAAGTATCCTGCTTTCCAGCCCCAGTATGTCCAGCAGCCTGCAAGGCGTGAGAAGACCTGTCTGGAGTCTGCTTCCGAAGTAAACCTCTCTTTTTCCGGAAGCTGGCTGAGTTTTTCCTCATCGGATTTAGAAGGCTGAAGCCAGTGCGGCACACCCTTTTCATTAGATTTGACCAGCAGTTTGGGTACTCCTGCCTTTCGGAAGTACTTTTGGGCAATGATGTCCGTTGCCACCTGGGACCAGCCGGCAGGTACAATTACATCCTCCATGCGGAAGACTATCGACCCGTCGGGATTCTTTATCTCCGAAGTTCTTTTCTGGAACTCAAAAGAAGATAAAGGGTCCTCTCCCTGTTTGGTAAATACTCTGTTAAATATCATTGAAAACTCCCAAAATTTATATATATGAAAGTTATCCGGAAAGGATAACATTTACCCTATGTGGTAAGTAGAACTTACTACTAAGATTCTTAATTTCCAGTAAAATAACAACACGTTAAAAAGCTAAACTTTTTGTAAGCATCCCCTTAAGAATTTTCTTTGTTGAAACCCTCTTAAGGATTTTGGTTTTTATGAGCATTAGACTTGGAAGGTATTTGCTAATGACTGAATACAAAATAATTATTTTTTTCAATTAACAAAACCTTTTTAAATTATTTTTATTCTAAATATTTTCTAAAAAAATTTGCCTTTTAAATGATTTCTTTTATAGCTTATATCCCTAAAACAAAACGAAATTTTATAATTTAAAATTCCAAATAAAAAATTCATTAAAGAGGATAAAAATGATGGAACGTTCTGCCGGCATATTGCTTCATCCGACGTCCCTGCCCGGAAGGTTCGGCATAGGCGACCTGGGCTACGAGGCTTACAATTTCATTAACTTCCTTGAGGCAGCCGGGCAGAAGCTCTGGCAGGTATTCCCTCTTGGTCCAACGGGTTATGGCGATTCCCCGTACCAGACATTCAGCGCCTTTGCCGGCAACCCGCTTTTAATAAGCCCTGATCTCCTGGTCCAGGACACCCTTCTGCAGGGAAAAGACCTGGAAGATATTCCAGAATTCAACCCGCGCGACATTGATTACGGCAGGGTTATTAACTACAAGTACTCGCTCCTCAGAAAGGCCTTTAAGAACTTCTCCAAAACCCGTCATGCAGAGCTTGAGAAAGAGTTTGCCCAGTTCTCAAAAACACACAAAAGCTGGCTGGATGATTATGCTCTGTTCATGGCTGTTAAGGATTACCATAAAGGACGCGTATGGGCCGAGTGGCCGGAGGATATTGCATTCAGAAAAAGAGCGGCAATTAAGGAATGGAATGCAAAACTTGAGCCGGAAGTTACCTTCTATAAGTTCATCCAGTTTTTCTTCTTCAGACAGTGGAAGGCCATAAGAGACTATGCACACGAAAGAGGCATAAAAATCATCGGCGACCTGCCGATCTTTATTGCTTACGATAGCGTTGACCTCTGGGCAAACAAGACTCAGTTCTCGGTTGACAGAAAAGGAAAACTCCTTACTGTGGCTGGTGTTCCGCCCGACTACTTCAGCGCAACGGGACAGCTCTGGGGCAACCCGCTTTACAAGTGGGATGAAATGGCCAAAGACGACTTTGAATGGTGGAGAAAGAGATTCTCAAATCTGCTTGAAATGGTTGATATAATAAGAATAGATCATTTCAGGGGTTTTGACGCCTTCTGGGAAATTCCGGGCGATGCTCCGACAGCCATAACAGGAAAATGGATCAAGGCTCCGGGAGTAAAATTCTTTAAGACTATAAATAAATATTTGGGTGAACTCCCGATAATTGCCGAGGATCTGGGAGTAATTACAAAATCGGTTGAAAAGCTGAGGGACCAATTCAACTTCCCCGGAATTAAGGTGCTCCAGTTTGCCTTCGGTACCGGCCAGGAAACAAGATTCCTTCCTCATAATATAGTAAAGAACTGTGTGGTCCACACCGGTTCACACGACAACGATACAACAAGAGGGTTCTTCGAGAAGGCCTCGCACGACAAGAACAGCGACATTTATGAATTCACGCAAAAGTATATCAATTACTATGGCAGCGTGGATTACATTACGCACGCGGTTATTAAGACTGCTTATGCAACAGTAGCCGACATGGTTGTAATTCCGATGCAGGACATACTGAACCTGGGAAGTGAGGCCAGAATGAATTTCCCCGGCCGCCTGGGCGGCAACTGGAAGTGGCGCTTTACATGGGACCAGGTGCCATACGAGCTGGCTCCTTTTTACAAGGATCTGACCATTCTCTATGAAAGGCCCCCGAAACCAAAACAGGATGTGGAAATTGAGATAAGCTAAACATTAAAGGCGCCTTAAAGGCGCCTTTTTATT
>JBLNAZ010000141.1:0-4927 GCA_050259615.1 Syntrophomonadaceae bacterium
AAGAAGATGATGCTCAATAAGTAATTTTCGGATCCTCCGGGAAATTACTTAGCTCGGCAGAAACTTCTCTGATCCTTCAAGGGCTGCCTGAATAAGGCGGCCCTTTGTTTTGTTACAACAGCCATAGAGAGAGAAAAAAGATCCTATTCAGGATCTCATTGATTACGGAGCGTGAGAAATGAATAAAAAATACATTTGCATGGCGTTTATCCTGCCTTTTATTGTTTTTTATGCTTCCCTCAATGCACAGGGTAAATGCGATCTGAGCGGGTATGTAACTTTTACAAAAACCGAATGGTCGGCCGATGCCAATGGAAACAACGCCGGAACCATACGCGATATATATTTCCTCCAGGCTTTTCCGCAGGGGCTTACCGTTGGCTGCAATTATAAAATTAAGCTTTCTTCCTCAAAGGCCGCAGCAGTGTACCTTGGCAGCAGCGGAACTCCCGGGAAATTGACTCAAAACTATTCTGATCCTTTACAAACCGAAGCGGGTTTATTGGGAACACATTTAGCAGCTCTTTTGCTTAATGTTACCATGGACGGTCTTTCTCCGATAATTAAGGCAATTAAGTTTTCTGACCTCGTTATTACGCAGGGCAGGTTTCAGGGAAAAACAGTTGCAGAATTTATGGTGCTAGCTAATGCAGCCCTTGGGGGAGCGGATATTGCATCGGCAGGATATTCATATTCAGATCTCAGTGATGCCGCATCCAGGATAAATGAAAATTTCGACAGCGGATCGGCAGATAAAGGATTTTTGACATGTGCCGGCAATGTGCAGATTTCAAAAGCACTACTGGGCGGCAGGGTATGGAATGATGAGAATAACAACGGAATACAGGATGCATCTGAAGCGGGTCTGCAGGGCATAAAGGCCGAACTTCATAACTGTACTGATGTACTCATTAAGGGGACCACTACAGATGCCGGAGGCCGCTATTCATTTACTGAAATTCCAAAGGGAAGCTATTATGTGAAGGTTATTCCGCCTGCTGGTTACTCCGCGGGTAAACTGAACCAGGGCCCCGATGATGCGCTCGATTCGGATTTCAAGAGCAACGGGCAGACCGACTGTTTTGATTTTGAAGCTGCATCTGATAAAACAACTATAGATGCTGCTTTTGTCAAAAACGCTGGTGCGGATCTCGAAGTGTCAGCTGCTGCAAGCATAACTCAAGCCGGATGCGGTGAGGCTTTCAGCTATACCGTAAGAGTCAGCAATAAAAGTACGCTTCCTACGACATCCATTGAAATAACGGACATTCTGCCTGCGGGGACAGATTTTCAAAGCTCACAGACCTTAAACGGCACATATGACCGTGCAGACGGTAAGTGGACTGTTGGGAGCCTGGACGGCGGACAAAGTGCTGCACTTGTTATTAATGTAACTGTTAACTGCACGGCCTTGAACGTAAATTCCTCAGGACTCGGGGCAGCCGAAGGATTCAACGTATTTGTGCTTGAAAATATAACCCAGCCATACTCAGTAGCACAGGGTAAAGTTGCAATTGGCGGGGATGCGAATTTTTCCAGCTGTACAGTAGGTGAAATGGTCTCAGGGAAAAACAGCGACGTACTTATTGTGGGGGGGAATCTGACATATACGAACGGATCGGTTAAGAACGGGAATGTAGTATATGGCGGATCGACAAACCTGCCGCAGTCAGGCGTTTCAATTGCCGACGGGGTACTAAGGCATGACCACCCGGTTAATTTTGAGGAAGCTAAAACATCGCTGGGGGAACTGTCGGTGGCCCTGGCAGGGATTACGCCGAACGGAACAGCGCAGTACCAGTGGAGCGGACTGACGCTGAACGGGTCTGATCCGAAAGTCAATATATTTAATGTTTCCGGCAGCGACTTCTCCAGCGCCAGTTACCTGATACTGAATGTCCCACAAAATTCAGCCGTGCTGGTTAATATCGGCGGACAAAATGTAAGCTGGGGCGGGGGTATGAGCCTGATTGGAACTGCTGCAGATAAGGTAGCGTACAATTTTTACCAGGCGCAGGCGCTCAAAATACAGGGAGTAGACATAAAAGGCACTGTTCTTGCTCCAATGGCGGCAGTGGACTTACAATCGGGTACTATCAACGGACAGACAATAGTAAAATCAATTTCAGGATCGGGACAATTCAATAATATACTATTCAATGCTGATATACCCGGAATGAGCAATACACTGGAATCCAAAAGTTTTACAAATACGGCTTCTCTGACAGGAAGCATACCGGCAGACACAAATCCTGAGAATAACTCTTCAAGCGTAACGATTTATACTGGGAATCCGGACGGTTTAAGTGATGAAAAGACATTGCCCAAAGGATTCAGTCTTCTGCAGAACTATCCCAATCCTTTTAATCCGTCAACTATCATAGCCTTTGAGGTTCCTGAAGCAGGCCGGTATTCAATTAAAGTGTTCAATATGCTGGGGCAGGAAGCAGCAACCTTATTAAATGGTGAACTTCCGGCAGGATACCATAAGGTAACATTCAATGCTTCTATAATGCCTTCAGGTATTTATATGTACAGGTTAAGCGGCCGCAATTCATCTATAATTAAGAAGATGATTTTTGCAAAATGATAATTTTGGGGTGAAAGCGGGGGAGTGATCTCCCGCTTTTATTTCTGCCAGTTCCTGCCTCAGGTCAAATTTGAAATTTAAGCTTAATATCAGCCTTTTTCGCTATTCCTTCCGCTTAAAAACGCATTCATATATTCCTCACTTTTTAATTTTTAATTTTTAATTTTTAATTGTAATTTTAATTATATGCGAAAATATTCTCTAATACTCGTTTTCTTCTGCTTCTTTGTGCAGACAAACTTTCACCCGGGCACGGACGCGTGCCTTTTTGCCCAGACGAACACTTCAGACGCGGACAGCAAAAAACCTCTTGAGCTGATAAAAAGCGATTTTAACACTGCGGTTGATGATGGTGTAAAGCTTGCAAAGGCACCTTTTCATTTCGAAGGGAATGACTGGCTTACGCTGGGCGCGGTTGCGGGTACTACAGCTTTAGCATTTAGTGTTGACGAGGATATGAGGGACTTTATGAAGCGCAACCACACTGATTTCCTGGATAGGTATACTGTTGTTGGAAGGCAGTACGGGGAGGTCCTGACCGCCGGTTTAATTTCAGGAGCAGTGTACTTCGGCGGACTTGCAGCAGGAAGTTCCGATGTGCGTGAAACAGGGCGCATGCTGATTGAAACGCTTGCTTATGCAGGAATTGTAACAACCGTATTAAAATCGGCTTTCGGGCGTTCACGCCCCTTTTTGAACGAGGGGGCTTTTGAGTTCAGGGGGCTTCAGTTTAAGAATGAGCACATTTCTTTTCCTTCGGGCCACAGCACAGTTGCTTTTGCAATGTCTTCAGTCCTGGCGGCCAGGATTAAAAATCCATATGCTTCCATTGGCTTGTACAGTCTGGCGGCATTTACGGCGTTCCAGCGCATGTACGACGACAAGCACTGGCTTTCAGATACAATTCTCGGTGCTGCAATAGGGCATTTTATAGGTCAGGCGATAGTAACCTACGGCACAAAGGACAATTCAGACACTTCCATGAGGCTTCAGCCTTCAGTTTCGCCGTACGGCTTTGCAATTATAGTTCCTTTATAAAACTAAAGGTAAGATGCCGGGGCTTTACATTCAGCTTCTGTTAAATTACTTCCAAATTTTCTGATTAGAACTCTGTTTGAAATTGAGTATTTAAATCCGTCAGCGTATATTTGACATTGTTAAAATTAAGACCGGTTTCTGGCTGGTTTTTTCTTTCAGCAGATCACTCCCGGGATGTTCTGTTTTAACTGAAACTCCCATTCTAAATTATATATTTTTTCACCAGTAAAATATGTTGTATGAAAATTAACCTAAAACTATCTGCTTTCTTTTTATTTTTACTGCCGCTTTATAATACTGCTTCCTTTGCACAGATGAAGACGATTGAAGCAAGGATCGATTCAGTTATGCACCTGATGACTCTCGATGAAAAAATAGGCCAGCTTAACCAGCTTAACGGCGATTGGGAGCAAACGGGACCCATTACCAATTCGGGGAACAAGCTTGATGATGTAAAGGCCGGCAAAATAGGCTCAATGCTGAACATTAATGGTGTAGCACATACAAAGGCCCTGCAGGAAGCTGCAATGCAATCCAGACTGAAAATTCCACTTCTTTTCGGGCAGGATGTGATCCACGGGTACCGGGTAACATTTCCGATTCCTCTTGCAGAAACAGCCAGCTGGGATTTAGATGCAATTTATAAGAGTTCGCGCATTGCAGCAACTGAGGCTGCTGCATCGGGAATTCACTGGACCTTTGCCCCGATGGTTGATATTGCGCGAGATCCGAGGTGGGGAAGAGTTATGGAAGGAGCCGGTGAGGATCCTTACCTGGGCTCTCTGGTGGCTAAGACACGCGTAAAGGCTTTTCAGGGCAACGGCCTGGGCAGCCTGGATGCTTTGATGGCATGTGCGAAGCACTTTGCCGCATACGGAGCCGCTGTTGGGGGACGCGACTATAACAGCGTGGACATGAGCCTGCGTACATTGCACGAAGTTTACCTTGCACCCTTTAAAGCTGCACTGGATGCCGGAGTGTCGACTTTTATGAATTCATTCAACGACCTTAACGGAATACCCGCTACAGGCAACAGCTATCTTCAAAAGGATGTGTTAAAAGGGCTGTGGAATTTCCAGGGTTTTGTAGTCAGCGACTGGGGCTCAATCGGGGAAATGATAAACCATGGTTTTGTTAAAGACAACTACGAGGCTTCCGAAGCAGCAATTAACGCCGGGAACGATATGGATATGGAAAGCCGCAGCTATATAAATAACCTTGCCAAACTTGTTAAAGACGGAAACGTTAAAGAGGAACTGATAGATGCCGCGGTAAGAAGAATACTGAGAAAGAAATTTG
>JBLNAZ010000142.1:0-8402 GCA_050259615.1 Syntrophomonadaceae bacterium
AGAAAGAAAAAGACGCGCTTTCAAAGTATTATCAGTATTCCGTAGGCGAGCAGTCGAGTGATGATATAAGCCAGATACTACAGGCAGCCTTTTCCAACCGTGTTGATTCACTTTTTGTCAACACTGGTGAACAGGTTCCGGGCACATTTAATCCGGATACTTATGAGGTTAATTTAGCAGGCAAGCCTGAAGAAGGAGAGGACCTTGTGGAGCTTGCCGTAGTTCAGACGCTTCTGCACGGTGGTAATGTTTATCAGCTTCCCTATGAGAAGATGCCCGACGGCAAGCCTTTAGCAGCCGTTTTTAGGTATTGATTCGTATGTACAAAGATGGGTAATCTATATTGATGGTAATATCTAAACAATATATTTCGTTTGTACTATGAAGGTAGAATTAATGGGAGGGAAATATGGTTAGGAAATATGCGGCTCTTTTAGTGTTAATAACGGTCCTTTTCGTTGCACCTCAAATAAAGGCTCAGGGAATAGGTATAGGGCCACAGCTGGGATGGCAGAAATCAAGCAGTGCCGATGATGGTTCACTTATGTATGGCGCTGCATTAAGGCTGAAACTATCACCTGCAATTGGAATAGAAGGCTCGGTTAATTACAGGCAGGAAAAATATGCAAACGGCGGACTTACGGTCAGGAGCTGGCCTGTAATGGTTACAGGGCTCATCTATCCCATTCCCTTTGTCTACGGTGCAATTGGTGTGGGCTGGTACAACACAACTTTCGACTACTCACAGGATCTCACGCTGAAAAATCTTGTCAATAATACACAGCAGAATTTCGGCTGGCATCTTGGAGCAGGACTTGAAGTGCCACTTGGAGAGGCTGCATGGCTTACAGGCGACATACGTTATGTATTCCTGAATTATGATTTCGGGCAGCTTGCCACACAGGCCAGCACCGGAGATCTGAACAGTAAGTTCTATGTCATTACCATAGGGCTCCTATTCGGATTCCATAATAAGTAAACATAAAGTTAATCAAGGCCCTGAAGAATTCAGAAAAAGGGAAACCCCCTGAATCTTCGGGGCCAAATTTCAGGTGCGGTTTCAATTGATGTCAAATGATCTTAAGGGTAAAACGGCTCTTGTAACAGGCAGCAGCCGGGGCATTGGAAAAGCAATTGCCCTCGTGCTCTCGGAAGCAGGGGCAGACATAGCAATCCATTATAATTCCCGCAAAGAGGAAGCTGAAAAAGCTGCATCTCAGATCAGGGATATGGGCAGGCGTTCTGAAGTTTACAGGGCAGACATGTCACAACCGGCCTCCATAAATGAAATGATTAAGAAAGTGTTGAATGATTTCGGAGCTGTGGATATTCTTATCAACAATGCCGGCATAGCGCAGAAGATTCCGCCTGAGGATATATCGGAAGATGACTGGGACAGGATGCTGGACGTTAACCTAAAGGCGGCCTTTCTTTTAATGCAGGCATTGGTACCGGGAATGAAGAAAAAAGGGTGGGGACGCATAGTAAACATTTCTTCCGTAGCGGCGCAGACCGGCGGCTTAGTAGGCCCCCACTATGCAGCTTCAAAGGCGGGCCTTATAGGGCTCACACATTTCTATGCGAGGTATTTTGTAAAGGATGGGATAACGGTTAACGCAATTGCCCCAGCCTTGATTGAGACAGACATGGTAAAGGAAGATCTGAAAGCGAAGCCCGAGATAATACCGATGGGACGCTACGGCACGGTGGATGAAACCGCGTCCATTGTACTTATGCTCATCTTTAACGGCTACATTACGGGTCAGACAATAAACCCCAACGGCGGGATGTACATGAGCAGTTAACTAACACAATAATTCAGATATTAAAGACTACAATATGGGAATAAAAGACAGGCTCATTTCAAAAGGAGCAGAAAAAGTTGTTAACACTCTTTTTGAGGATATGGGGAAAGTTTCAGGGCTTTCCATAGATTCCAGGAACAAGGCCATGAAGCTAAATCTGGACTTAAAAGGAGAAACCGCGCCTTTGAGCATAAACATTATGGAATATGAGATCCTGGAAGAAGCGTCCAATTTCTATATAATAATCAACAAGTTAAAAGCATCCAGAGAGTGGATGAACATCGCCTTCGAGAGGTTTTTCAAAGGAATGAAAATTCCCATCCCCGACAAGTACAGTTTTGTAATAAAGCAAGCGTTATAGACTTTTCCAGAGTACTCATCTATTTATTTTTAGCGCCCACCTAATTTAAATCATCTGTTTTGATTTTAAGCCGCGGTCAGCGGCTTGCTGTTGATAGCCCCCGGGCAAAGCCCGGTGGGAAAGGCGGAAAAGGGAAAAAATATGGCGCTGTGGTCAGCTGTGCCATGTTCCGCAACGGATAACATATTCAAAAATAAATCATTATGTATGGGGTGTTGGGAATTTTCACGATTAAATCCCCACCTTCAAAAACATTGCGCGGCTGGCCGCGGCGCGGGGGATTGGGGGGATTCCCGTGTTCCCGGGGTTCCTTCACCCCTCCGGGGTTTGTCACCGCCGGGCTATCAACAGTAAGCCGCTGACCGCGGCCTTAGAACAAGGATATCTTAGTTAAGCTAACGCCTGAGTTCTCTAAAGGACGAAACCCAGGGGAAGAAGGAGAAATCACAAATCCCCCCATAGCACCGGTTAGGAGCGACATATTCCTGTTTAATGTCCGTTAAGAAGGTGTGCGGGAAGGTGGTTTCCTACAATATTTCATTGTTGATTTTGGGTATATAAATTTTGTAGGTTGATACCATGTTTCTAACCATTTTGTAGAGATGAATATACTGCCTGATAATTTTTGCTATTTATAGATATTTGTTTTTCATCTTCCGCTTTAATTCGTTTACACGAAATCTTTTATATAACTTTTGATTCTGAATAATACATTTCCTTTTACATTTTCCTGATAATTTTATTTGATTATTAGCCGTCTTATCCGTTGCCTTATAGTTCTCAATAAATAAAACTCAACATGGAATATTCTCTCAAAAAAGTTTCTGGCATTCTGCTATCGGCAGTATTGCTCCTGGTTCTGGTTTTTTCATCTTCTAATGCCCAAATAAGAAAAGCATCAGTATGCGGCATTATTGTGGATGACAAATCCAATGAAAGGCTGGTAGGCGTATCAATAATAAGTAAAGACATCCTTCTTGCCGCCTCAGACAACAAAGGTTATTTCAGCTTTAGCCTCCCTCCAGGCACACATACGCTGAAGTTTAAGGCTTTGGGCTATAAAGAGTTATCTGTCAATGTAAAGCTTGACGAGAATGATAACGAAGAACTTTTTCCCAGAATGATCCAGCAGGCAATTATCCTGGATTCTGTTACCGTAACTGCTCTGCGGCAGCAGGATGACGGAAATGTCTTAAACCTTCAGCCCGGCGAGCTGATGAAAATTCCACAGTTCGGCGAAACGGACGCATTAAGAGGTTTTCTTGCACTGCCAGGAGTAACCACAACCACCGATTTTTCTTCGCAATTATCCGTAAGGGGCGGCAATTATGACGAGACTACTATTACACTTGACGGCGTACCGCTTTATAACCCTTATCACCTTGCAGGAGTCTTCAGCGTTTTCAACAGCGACATACTGAAATCCGAGAACCTTTACATGTCTAACTATCCAGTCAGTTTAAGCGGAGGACTTTCGGGACTACTCGACTTAAGGTCAAAAAAAGGAGACGCTGAACGCTACAGGGGCAATTTTTCTTTTGGACTTGCCTCTTCAAAAGCATCCTTATATGGCCCCCTTCTCGGCGGCTCGCTCGTCTTGTCATACAGGAGAACTTACCTGGACCTTATAGGTAAAATGCTGAAGTTTGAGTTCCCGTACTCTTTCGACGACGCTTACATCAAGTATTCCATTCCTTTCGAAAAAGTTAACTTCTCAGTCAGCCTCCTCTATTCAGGCGACACCTACGTAATAAACCCAGAGAAACCACGCCTGATTGCCCGGAAAACAAAGGATCCCAACTGGGGGAATTCTTCGCTTTCTTTTAGTTACAGCCATTCCTTCTCCTCTAACTCCGGGCTTGAGATATCCGCCTACACCTCACAGGCACGCCTGGGCCTGGAGGCAGCAACAAAGACTGAAATACAACTTCATCCTTTGGATACATGTAAAGTCAATAACTCTATTAAGGATTATACGCTCAAAGCTGACTACTACAGCATTGATAATAACAGGGAATTACAGATCGGCTGCGAAATAAAAAAGCTCGATATTTCCTACCACTGGAATATCGATACTACCGATTTAGGCGGCTTCTTTATCCGACCTCTTGAGGAAATCTTTTATGATTATTCCCAAAACCCTTTCATATATTCCCGGAACGACCTGTTCTATAATTTCTATGCCTCAGGAGAAATTAAACTGGATAAGAAGAACACAATTACGGCAGGATTCAGGAGCACAATTGACGGAAATGTCAAAAAATTCTATTTTCTACCTTATATAAATCTGGAGAGCATTCTGCAAAATAACCTGACGGGAAATCTCGCCTATGGAAGACATGTCCAGTATCTTTATTCAATAAAAGAACAAAGAAACGAAGCCCTTCTTTCCCCGTTTTCAGCATTGTTCCTTGCAGATTATAGTGATGAAACAGGTGTATCGGATAATTTTACTGCAGGCTTAACACTGAGAAATATTCTCACCCTGCCTTTGGAACTTAAACTGGACGGCTATTATAGTCTCAGGCAGAATATTCCTTCTTCCTACCCAAGGGGTGAAATTAAAGACAGGTACAGGCATGAGGACGGATACTCGTTTGGAATGGATGTGCTCTTAAAGCACGATTCACCTCTTCATAGCGGATGGATCGCCTATTCATTCATCAGGTCCGTAAAAAGAAATGAGAAGTACACTTACTTCTCACAGTTTGACAGGACCCACAATGTTAAAGTCATTTCAAACATCAGATTTTTCGACCACTGGCATTTCAGTATCTTTTTTACATTTGCTACCGGGCTGCCCTATACTCCTCCGGCAGGAAAATATGTCGGCGGCCCCACTGTCGACAACACTCATAGTAATTGGCGGGAGATCAGGGGAAGGAAGAATTCAGCAAGGTTTAAAAACTTTCACCGCATGGACCTTGGCATAGAAGGCTCGTTTATCTGGGGAATGTTCCTATTCAGGCCTTATATTCAGGTCCTTAACCTCTACAGCAGTGAGAATCCTTTTATATATGAATATGAAACTTATGTCCTTGAACCCAGACAGGGGGAAAGACAGGGCTCTTATTTAATTCCGACATTCGGCATAACAGTGGAATTCTAACATGAAAAAACATTTCTTAAAAAGAAAGTCAGGACTTCTGCCTGGAATATTGATGTTATTAGTCCTTATGGTTTCAGGATGTGAAAACCTGAATGATCCAGGACCAACAGAATTTAACAATAGTTTACAATTTAATCTTGTCGTCAATTCCGGGGAAGAACAGTCTTTATTTATATACCGGACGGCACAGCTATCCGAGCGTACTGACAGGAATCAATATCTGACCGATGCTTGGGCAGAGGTTTACGATAAAAGGTTTGACTATCTTTTCGTTCAGGATGCCGGGATTTATCTGTCGGGCCCCAATAGTGATTCGGTACAATTTACTATTAAAACAGATTCAGTTTATAGAAACAAATATGTCAGCCCGGGAAATTTCAAACCTGAGGTCCTGAAAGAATACGTATTAAGCGTAAAAGCAAACAATCAGCAGTTTACAGGCAGGACTTTAACTCCCGGAAATTTTAATATACTTGCACCTAAAGAGGGACAAACATATTCCGGTACAGGTCATTCATATGATTTGAATATTCTCTGGACTTCAAGCCCTCGGGCAGCGGGCTATATCGTAAAAATAGTTCCCCTGACTAAAAGCAGTTCAAAGTGGGACAATACAATTTTATATAGTGATGTCAGAACCGATACGTCTTTTAATTATCAGTATGATCTGTATTACAAGCCTTTTATCGATTCATGCAAGATTGAAATATATGCTTTTGATAAAAACTATTATGCTCATGTCCATGGCAAAGATGATTGTACCGGATTATCAGGGGCTTACGGATTTTTTGGCTCTTCAGTACTTAAAAGTATAAAAATAAAATTTCAGAAAATCCGTTAATCGCTCCATTAGACCTACGTCTTTCACGGCACCATGGTGATGGCTACGCTGCTCAGGCCGGAGACCATGGTCTTTATAAATTCTATCATTCCGCCAGGGAATGTGCCGAACCATACGAGCATTATTGTTAATACTGAAAGCACTATTCCGCCTCCGATTGAGAGGGCGGGACTTACAGTCACAACGGGCATTCCTGCCACTACTTCCTCCTCCGGCGAGCGGTACATTACAACAACAATCTTAAGATAATAGTAAACGCTTATTGCGCTATTAATTACAAGTATTATTACGGGAAGCCAGAGGGCAGTGTTTACTCCTGCAGCAGCAAGATAAAACTTTCCTACAAACCCTGCCGTAAGCGGTATTCCTGCAAGCGACATGAGCATGGCTGTAAATACTGTAGCCAGAAGTGGGCGCCTCCAGTATAATGCCCTGTAGTCATCAAGGCTATCGGCATCGCGCTCCTTAAATGACAAAACTGTTACAATGCCGAACGTGCCGAGCGTTGTAATGAAATAGGCCACGAGGTAAAACGTTCCCGCCTCAAGCCCCATCCGTCCACCGGCTAGAAATGCAATTAAGAGATACCCAAGATGCGCAATTGAGGAGTATGCAAGTATCCTTTTAACGTTATTCTGAAGCAAAGCCAGAAAGTTTCCAATGAACATGGAGGCAATTGCAATTACAGTAAATAATATCATCAGTGAATGAAATCTGTAGCCGTTAGCCTCGGTAAAGAACCTGAACCAGAGCGCGAACATGCCCCCTTTTGACACCGTGGCTACAAACGCCGTAACGGGTGCCGGAGCGCCTTCGTACACGTCCGGCGTCCACATGTGGAACGGCGCCAGTGCAAGCTTAAAGCCTACTGCAATTACCATCAGGGCAAAACCTGTCAAGAGCAGTGGAGTATTAACCGCTCCGGAATTTATGTGCGCTCCCAGCTGTGTAAAATCCATCGTTCCCGATTCGGCATAAACCAGCGCCATTCCGAAAAGGAGGAATGCCGAGGATGCGGCAGCCAGCACGAGGTATTTAATTCCTGCCTCAACGGATCTTTTCCTCTCCGGCAGATAGGCAACAAGAGCGTAAAGAGAAACACTCAGGATCTCGAGCCCCATAAAAAACGATATGAAGTGCCGGCTTACAACAAGCACCGATGAGCCAAGCGTTGCGGTTAAAAGAAGAATGTAGTATTCTTCCTTTTCTTCATCCATTTTTGAAAAATAGCTGTAAGACAGGATTGCTACGGCCAGGCTAGCAAGAAAGATAAGCCCCCAGTAAAAATGAGCGTAGCTGTCTATAATTAAAAGCGCGCCAACCTGCCTCGGCACCCCCTGTACAAACATCAGGGATAAAAATGAAGCTGCCAGTCCTAAAAGAGAAAGTATAAAGGTAAAAGTATGATTGCGGTAAAACCCAATTACAAGCAGCATAATTACAGAAGTGCCCGCAAGTATTATCAAAGGCAGGAGATAGTATAAGTCAGCGGATGTCATCTTGCGCCTCCTTTCTCACTTTTACCTGCAAGCTCTGTGCGGCTTACCTTATAAGGCAATACCTGTTTTTTCATCTCACTCACGCTGCCATGCGAAGCCGCCCTTATAATATTATTAATTGCGGGTCTTGAAGTATCCAGTACCGGGTGGGGAAATATTCCGAGCCACAGTATTGCCAGAATTAAAGCGCCCATAATTGTCATTTCGCGAACGTTAAAGTCGGGAATGTGTTTTTCAACTTTCGCTTTTCTTCCATAGAACACTCTTGCCATAATTCTAAGTGAATACATTGTTGAGACTACAAGGCCCACTGTGGCAATTGCGGTAACCCAGTTATTTGCCATAAAGGATCCGGTAAGTATCAGGAACTCGGCAATGAAATTTCCAAGTCCCGGCAGTCCCAGTGAAGCCAGTGCAAATACTAATCCCACGGCGCCCATGCGCGGTATCTCGTCCCAGAAGCCCCCCATCTTATTTAAGTCACGCGTATGTATGCGTTCATAAAGAGCGCCCACCAAAATAAAGAGGGCGCCGGTGGAAATTCCGTGGCAGAGCATCTGCATCACCACACCCTGAAGGGCAAGCTCATTTAAGGCAAAAGCACCCAGCATTACAAATCCCATATGGTTAACGCTCGTATAGGCTACGAGGCGCTTAAAGTCCGTTTGTGCAAATGCAAGTATGGCACCGTAAATAATTCCTATTGCACCCAGTATCATGCCCGTGTACTGAAACTCTCGCACTGCATTTGGGAACATGGGAATTACAAATCTGAGAATACCGTAGG
>JBLNAZ010000143.1:0-7111 GCA_050259615.1 Syntrophomonadaceae bacterium
TGCCTATGGAAAAGTTATCCGTAAGCTTAAGAGCGTAGGCAAGACTGAAAGCAACGTCGTTAACCTTGAAGATTTCCCCAGTACCTTCGGGTTCATTGATAGTTGTTACGTTCATCTCGCCGATGTCGGAAGAAGTAAAGCTGGCGCCAATGTTGCCATAGTCGCCGAGGCTGTAAGTAATTCCGACGTAATTATATTTGATACCAGCGAACCATTCCGTATGGTCGAACAGCACATTAACGCCGCTAAGGTTAGTGATGCCCGAGGGGTTCCAGTACATGGCGCTGGGATCGTCTGCAATTGCAACAAATGCGCTTCCCATTGAAGCCGCCTTTGCTCCCTGTCCTATAGAAAGGAAGGGAGCAGCAGTCGTACCTTTTTTTGACACATCAGAAACGTAGGTCTGCGCAGATATTTCGAGCGTAGCAAAAAGCAATAGTACGATAAACATATATATTTTTTTCATAGTATTTCGACCTCTATTTAATTACCGCGAATTTACCGATATGCTCACCAATTCCGGGGGCTTCGACGTGATAGATATAAAGGCCGTAGGCTATATCCATTCCGTCTTCAGAAACCATATTCCAGAATACAGAGCCGTCACTTGGGCTAGAGTCCTTATGCAGTGTTTTAACCAAAGCACCGGCAACAGTATAGATTCTGATGGTGCATTTGGCCGGCAGGTGAATGAACTCAATTCTTCTGTCGCCGCGGCCATTAAGGTTAAGAGTTTTAGGTTCCCATTCGGCTGCGCTTATGTAAGGGTTAGGCACAACGGCAATTTTACCGAGCTGATTTTGAGCCAGCTGGTTATCGACAGCAGAAGCCTTTGTAGTAAAAGTAAAGGCATCTCCCTGTTTAAAGGGTTTGCTGGTTGTCAGGATATATTTGTCGCCTGCCTGAGGTTCAACGGCCTCGCCGAAAAGGGGTCTGTAAGTAAAGTGCCAAGCGAAGTTACGTTCGCTCCAGTCTTTCTTACCGTTATTGTTTTTATCTACAAACTCAACCAGTGCGAAATCGTCGCCCACGTTGAATTCACCGTTATTGTCCAGGTCAAATACGATTACAGGGATTGTATCTCCGGTAGCAGTATTTGTAGCAATAAAGTTTACGTTAGGACCGCTGTAAGGAAGAGTAGAAGAAACAGACGGCACTGTTTTAGCGGGCAGGAATTCAATCTGGTAGTTATTAGGCCATTTAACACCGTATTTTGCATCCCTGTCGGCATAAGCTCTTATAAGGTTGCTTTTACCAACAAGCCAGTTTGTAAGAGAATCGATGATGCTTACGCTGTCGTTTTCAACGCTTACTGTCATGCCGTCGAAAGGAAGGCTTGACCTGCCGGCTCCGATGTGCGAGGTATCCTGGGCAACTACAATAGTATCGGTAGTAGTGCCGTCAGTTTTGATGATATCGAAGGAGCTTGTTTTATACTTTGGCAGTGCGCCAGTTGAATTAAATTTAACCTTATAGCTTACGTTATCTTTAATGCTGTTAGGGCTAAGGACGTCCACAGAAATCTTACCCGTACCGACGCCTTCAGAAACCTTTTTAAGGTTGCCGACAATCTGCGGAGGTGTATAGCCTGCAACAGGGGCATTTGGAATAACAACCGCGCAGTTAATGTCCACAAAGTTTACGTTACCGGCATAATCCTGTGCAATAATCTTAGTACATTCAGTAGGCTGAAGACCTGCGGTACCGAATTTAGGATCGCCCATATCGTAAGAAACGACCGCATAATAGTATTTGATTCCGTTTTTAACGTCGGTATCAACAAAAGAATGCTGAAGTCCGCTGTTTTCGCCTCTGAAGAAAGAAGCGCCGTTAATGCCAACGGGATCAGGGCCCTTAATGCTGTCGATAAGGTCGAACTGAGCTATCGGTTTCCAGTATTTAGGAGCGCCTTTAGAGTCGGTGATAAGTTTAATATCCTGGAATTCAGGTTCAGTACTTCTATAGATCATATAACCCTCGAAGTCCTTCTTATAGCCCAGTTCCGGATTTCCCTTTTCATAACCAAGGAAAGGATCGCGTGATTCCTCGGCCTTGCTATCCCAGAAGAGGAACACCTTGCCGTCGCCTGCAACAGCGGTAACATTAGGCTTAAGAGGGGGTTTAGAGAAGTTATAATTAGCATTATAGATCTGCTGAACGGTTTCCTTATTAAAGAGGAGGTCCTGGAGGTCGCTTCCGAAAACGAGCGCCATAGAGAATCTTTCCCTGAGTGCCTGTCTGAGAGGGAAAGGGCCGGAAGCAAAGACCATACTGATATTCTTTTTCTGGATTTCAGTCTTAAATGTAGCGGAGCTCATTCTAAGCCACATCTGTTCGTCGTCTTTAGGCCATCCGCCGCCGACGCCGCCGTCGCCAAGGACATAGATATCGAGGGCAGTAAGACCGATCTGGTCGGATTCGTTCTTATCGGTTTTGTCGAAATGGGGTTCGCCGTCAGTAGGTATACCGTCGCCTTCGCCTTCATCGGGGCCTTTATAATCGGCGTCGAAAGGACCGAGGCCGTCTTTACCCACGTCGTCATTAAGCGGTTCATTTTTATCCCATTTGCCGTTATTGTTCAGGTCGGCATAAGTAATCCAGTTGCCGTTCTCGTCGCCCGACCAGTGGAGTTTAGGGATACCGGTTTTATCGACAGGGCTGGTAACAAGTTCGCCAGGGCCGCTGTCGCGTTTTTCATCGATAAGTCCGTCCTCGTCATTATCCACGCCGTCGAATGAGTTACCGGGGCTTTCGAGGTAAGCGTAGCCGTAATAGCCGATTTTCTTACCGTTTGTCAGCTGACCTACGGCATCCCAGCCGTATGCGATGTCGAGTTTTTTGTCGTAGTAAGCGTTATCGTCCTGGCTGTTTTTTCCGCCCGCGCCGATATCGGTATAAAAGCCGAAGAAAGTCTTGTCGTAATTATTGTCTGAAATATTAACTATATCATAATGCCAGAAGATAATATCTTCTGCCAGAACGTGGGACCACTGGAAGCCTCTGACTTCAACTCTGAGGCCGATGCCGCCAAAGTCATGGTCTGATGCGATAGGAAAGAAGTTATAAGGAGGTCTTTTCCATTCGCCGTCTTTAGAGTCATCCATTACGAAGAAAGTTTCCTCATCGGCATTTTTAACGCCACGTCCGAAATAGCCGTACCAGTATCCATCCCAATCCTCGGGATGTTCTACGGGCAGAGCTCTCGGCCATTTAAGCGGCCAGGTAGCCTGGTTAGAGCTGATGGCAGGAGACTTTGCTGTGGAGTCTGTATTACCCGTAGGGGATTCATAGAAGTATCCCGGAACGGGTTCAAATCCCCACAGGTCGCCGGTTACAGGGTCACTATCCATCCATTCCCTGTAAGCAGTCTGAAGCGGGTGGCTGAGTTTATTGGGTGCATTGGGGGTACTGATTTCCGTTGACACCAGAACGCAGACGCCGTCGAGGTTATCAATACCGCTGCCTTTGGGCCATTCGCCGGAGGGTGAATTTGGCCAGTGGCCAACTTCGCCCTGGTTCTGAAATAAAGTTCTGACCAGATTGCCCTGAAGAATACCTTCCTTGCGGTACTGGAAGCTGCCTTTAGGCTCAGTGCGGTACTTCATCATCTGGTCGTGACCGTTTTGTGCAAAAGCCACCTGTGAAGTAAGCAGCAATGCCAAAGTGTATAATAGTTTTTTTGTCATTTTCATCTCCGATATTCTCCTAAAATCCCAAGGACATACCAAGACGTATCTGTCTTGGAGTTGAATACATAGTAGGATTATTTATCATGTCTTCAATTGTATTCAAACCGACAATTGGTACTGCTCTTTTTGTATTTAAGTCTGAACCAGCTCTTCCTGTACTTCCGTAAACGCCATATTCATTCTTTATGTCGAGCACGTTATACACGAGGAGGAATGTATTAATGTTTACTCCGGCCAGGTTGAAGTTTTTCTCAGCCCTCAGATCCAGGTTATAAGTAGAAGGCTTATTACCCATATTGTTAAATATGAGGCCGTTTACGTATAAAGGATCTTCGGTATAAGGCATACCTGTACCGTAATTAAAGATAAGTCCTAATGACCAGTCGCTCATATTTCCAAAGTTCAGAGAGATATTTAATGTAGATCTCTGATCCCAGTCCAGCGGCACTACTCTTTTAGGTGTAGCAACAGGAGGGTCGGTCTGGTTATTGTTAAATACAGCCGTAGGGTCAGAAGAGTTACCTTCTGCGATCTGGTAAGTATAGTCGACCTTAGCGCCGAAATAATCGCCGAACATCTTCTCAAGTGTCACAATAAAGCCGCGGACGTTTCCGTAATCCTGGTTGATATACTTAGCATAGCGCAGGCCTTCATAAGTTTTGACGATTTCCATACCGAGCAGATCCCTTATATCCCTGTAGTAGACGGTGAGGTCGAAGGAAACCATAGGGAAGAGCACCTGCTGGAGGCCGAGTTCATACATTACGGTTTTCTGACCCTTGAGGTCGGGGTTACCGGTAATGGATGACAAGGAAGTTCCTGTATTAACGATAAAGTCGGAATTATAATACAGGTTCTCAAAGTTCGGCATCTGGAAGAAATGGCCGTAAGAGAAGTGGATAGCGCCTTTATCGCTGATGGGGAAAGAAGCGCCGAGGCGCGGGCTGATCTGGAATTTCGGTTCAGCCTTTGTCATCATTCCGGCTTTAGGATAAAGCGGGTTATTTCTCGGGTTTTTCCAGTCGGCCGGCATGCTGGAGTTGGGGTCGAAATATTCGAATCTGACGCCGGCATTAATGATCATGATATCATATTCCATTTTATCCTGAATATAGGCAGAAAGTTCAAGGGGTTTCTTCAGGTATCCGGTATTATAGCCCCTGTCGGACGAGGTGCCGTAATTCATATAGCCGAGAGTAAAGAGTGTTTTGCCTGGAATATGAGAAGCTGTATCGGGGACGTCTTCAGTAAGGTTGATAATAGACATGCCGTGGTTAAACAGCTTATACATTCTGGCTTCCAGACCCGCACCGATCTTATGTTCCTTTGATATCTGGCTTGTAAGAGTATACTTCAGCAAATTGGTGCGTGTATATCTTTCATAGCGGTCGCCTTCATTGCCTCCTGAGCGGAAAGTATAATTTGAGATCGGCAGACCCTGGCGCGGGTTGACGTATCTTGAATCAAAAGGATCGGCATAAAGGTAGCCGTAATAGTTATTGTAATTTGTAGAGAGCTGGAGAGTCTGGAAAGTGCTCTGTGAAATTACGTGAGTAATCTGAAACGAATTAATGGTATTATTGCGGTAATGGCTTTTAATACCGTCTGGTGTCTGGAAGAACGAATGGTTATAGTATTTATTATAGTTATCGTCCCAGAACAGGCTGTAGCTGAATTTAAGTCCGGGCAGAGTATAGGTCAGCTTGCCGTTAAAAGAATACTTTTTATTAGGATTCATCGGTACATAGCTGCCGTCGCCGGTATTTCTCATTATATAGTCAGTAGTCATTTTTGTACCATCGAACACCTCAACGGGAAGCGGAGCGTCGTCAGTTACGTTATATATTCGCTGTCCGTATAGGTAGCCCTCGTCATTAAAATAGCGGCCGGTGGTAAAGAATGTCAGATCCTTCAGAAAGGGCACAGGTCCCGAGAAGCTGAACTGCATATTCTGAGAAGCCACTCTGTCTATTTTATCGAGGTTATGGAACAAGTCTTTATGTGAAGTAACGTAATTTCCAACGTAAGCCGAAGCAGATCCCTCGTAGTTCTGGGATCCGTCCTGAGTAACAATATTAACAACGCCGGACATTGCCTGTCCGTATTCAGCGTTAAACGTACCGGAAATAACCTCCATCTGTCTGACCGAGGTATTTTCAATTTCCACGCTCATTGAGTTATTGTAAGCATCTGTTACGGATACACCGTCAATAAGGTAAGCCACTTCATTTGAGCGGCCGCCTCTAAAGTGTCCGCCGACAACGCCGGCCTGCAGATTAACCACCTGTCCAATGCTTTCAACAGGCATCATTTTAATATCTTCGGATGAAACAGTAGCCGTATTGGAAGTAAGGTCCTTCTGAACCAGGGGGCGTTCAGCTCTTACGACAACTTCGCGGCCGATATTTATTGAAGTAGAAGAAAGTTTAACATCAATTTTTGTAGTAAGATCTATTTTAACAATTACATCCTGGACTTTTGTTTTCTGATAACCTATACTGCTTGCGATTATGGTATATCTACCCGGAGGGATATTATTTATATAATAATAGCCGTTTATATCAGCTGCAGCTCCGAGGTAGGTGCCTTCCAGGATAATATTGGCTCCTACGATTGGTTCACCTGATTCCGAATCCACTATTTTTCCAGAGATCTTGCCAGTGGTTCCGGCAAATGAGGCCGCATTGATAAAGAACATAAACAGCAATACACTGCAAATAAAAGCATAAGTTAATCTAGGAGTTTTCAAATTCTTAACCTCCCCAAGCATTTTTACACAATCAAAATTGTGGTTTACTCTAAAAATCATTTCTATTTCTGCTATGATTGAAAAAAGGGGGGGCGCAGGCATTTCTGTCTGCGCCGCCTGAAATTATTACCTTATTACTTAAGAAGTAACATTTTGTTAACCTGTCTGAACGAGCCGCTTTCGATCTGGTAGAAGTAGATACCGCTGGAGAGTCTTGAAGCGTCAAATTTAACTTCAAAGCTGCCCTGGTTCTTTTCTTCATTTACCAGAGTTGCAACTTCCTTGCCCAGAACGCTGAATACTTTCAGAGTAACCATTCCAGCCTGAGGAATTGAATACCTGATAGTAGTTGACGGGTTGAACGGGTTAGGATAGTTCTGTGAAAGTGAATAAGATTTTACAGTTGTATTCCTTTCATTTTCAACGCCGACAGTTGACTTCTTTCCGAGCCAGGTATATAACCATCTTGAAACATCCTGGTAAGACTTGTCTTCGTTATTAGGAGAATAGGTAAGGATACCTTCTCTGCTACCGGTAAGGTCTGCGTCATTCAAAGAGAAGTCGATCGGAATTCTCATGCCTTCAACGGGAGTAAATACTGAATCGGGGTCGCCGCTGAAGCCTTTATTGCGAAGTTTAGCCATATCATAAAGAGGGATCTTAGCTTCAACAA
>JBLNAZ010000144.1:0-3547 GCA_050259615.1 Syntrophomonadaceae bacterium
AAATAACATAGCCGTAAATGTTTATGCGTTCGGTTATTCCCATCCATGGCGTAGGCGCGCCTGTTCCAATTTTAGGTCCCTGCATGCCTGTCAGTGCGCCAAAAATGAGCAGCACAACAACCGTAACAGCAGAATACCACCGGAATCTTTTTCCGAATGCAGCGGCTCCCGTTCCAATTGAACCCAGGATGAAAAGCACCAGGACACTTGTAAGTACGATGTGCATTGTATCGGAATAAGTCTTGGGAGCATCGCGGAGATTCATAGGGAAAAACATTGATGTTACAGCCCCAATTATTGCACAGCATGCAAGAAGAATTGCAGAGGCTTTCAGCACACGTTTCTTTCCGGCTGATTCAAAAACACCCACGGAAAAAGCAAGCAAAAGCAGATCTGATAAATTAAAAAGAGGAAGGACTACCGGCCTTGCCGGAGAGGCAATTGCCAGGATCTCGCTGATATTCTGGGAGGTGTAGTCGTAGCCCACATAGATCACTGCCCCTAATATATCGGCAAAAATATAAAGCAGCGGATAAAGTATACCGCAGGTGAGCAGAACCTTTAGCACAGTCACAGAAGGAAGTTCTTTCCTGTCATGGAGTATTGTTGCAGTTTGCATTTTTAACCTCTATATAGAATTTATGGATTACCAAGAATATGCCAGTGCAGAATCCAGGTGCTAAAATGCTTCAAGGAATTGTTCAGTATTAAATTATCCACCACCCGCATTAAAGTCAATAATTTTCCTGTTTTCCCTCAATTCTATTCTTTAATTCCCACATTCGTGCCGGTAGTATTTACGGCTCTGATCGATCATGATGTTATTGAAAGGGGGCGATGGTAAAGTTTATCGGCGGACTGTATAAATCAATTGAGAATGGCCGGGATTATGAAATGAGATTATAAAGGATCCTTTCTCACATTGCACCTGCTCATCACACAAATTGCTTGTTTATCATAAATGTTCGATGTAATTTTCTTTCATCAACTTTGCCTAAACTTGCAGGAGGTAATTATGTTCAGAGCTATCAGGTTGTGTGTTATTCTCCTTTGCCTTTATTCAAATCTTCTTCACGGTTACGATAATCTTAGCGTTCAGGATCCCCACAACACATGGAAATACGGCCAGGGTACGATTGAGGAAGCCGTAATCTCCATCAAGCCCATGGGTCTCTATATGGAGTATGGAATTTATCTCACATTCTCCGCCAGGGGCACTTATAATTTTTCAGCTGCGGATACCGTGGAAGTACAGTACTTCTTCGACCTGCCGAAGGAAGCGATTGTGCATGACCTCTGGCTGTGGGTGGATCAGGATATAGTCAGGGCTAATATACTTGACACCTGGACGGCATCTTCCATTTATGAAGGAATTGTCAAGCGCAGGCGCGATCCTGCAATTTTATTTAAGAGGGGGCAGAGCAGCTATGAGCTGCGCGTTTACCCGATGGCCGGCAATAAAACAAGAAGGATTAAGCTGACATATCTGGTACCCTGCCAGTGGATGCCTTCAATGGTAACTTCAGCATTGCCCATGAATTTGCTCAGGACCTCATACAATAAACCCAAACTCAGTATTCTATACTGGCCCGATAGTAAATGGAATAATCCCAGGCTGCTTGAATATCCTGATGCTGTATTTCACGCATACAATGACCCGCAGTTTTCAAAATACATGACAGTAAATGTTCCTCAGGATGCTATCAGCACTAATGTAAATTTTGCACTTGATTCGCCTATGAAAGATGGCCTTTATTTAAGCCGGTTTGAAAATAAAGATGAGGGTTATTACCAGCTGGCTTATCTTCCTTCGCAGGCCCTGAATGTAAAGCCAGTAAGGAAAGCGGCAATTTTAATAGATTATGATGCCGCCAAAAGTACTTTACCGCTGTCACAAATACTCCAAAACATAAAGAATGCCCTCCATTCTAATTTTACGTCCAGGGATTCTTTTAATATTATTTACTCACAGCAGCTGACAATAAAAAGAGCCGGCAGTAAATGGATTTCCGCCGATTCCGTGCAGATTGAAAAATGCTTTTCGGAACTGGCAGCAAGCTCTATTTCAACTTACAGCAATCTGCCAGCCCTGCTGAATAACGGAATATCTTTCATTAAAGAGAATGGGAATGATGCTTCAATTCTTCTTGTAACAGATTCCGATCAGGCAGGCGATTACCAGGTGGCCAATGAGCTGATACAGGATATACTGAAAAATATGAAACCGTATCTGCCGATTAATATTGCGGATTTTGAGAATACCTCATTGTCATATCATTATATCGGCAACAGGTATTATTACGGGAATGAATATTTTTCGGATAATATTACACGTTTAACTAACGGGACTTACTATAGGATCTCTAATACCAGCGTCAGTTTTACGGATATACTTTTATCAATATTCCAGACTTTAAGCGGTTTCATCAGCTCATTTGACCTCACAACAACATTGCAGGACGGATATTGTTTCGGACGATTTAATATTACTCCAATAGAACCAACCGTATATTTGAACAGGCCGATTCTGCAGGTCGGAAAATATAAAGGAAATTTCCCCTTTACCGTGCAGGCTTCAGGTGTTTATAAGTCTCAGGTATTCACAAATAAAACCACATTGCAGGAAGCCGACAGCACATCGGCCGACAGTCTGGTCCAGGAGGCCTGGGCCGGCAATTATGCAAAGTCACTTGAGGCTCTTAATCCAACCAACAGCGTTATCAACCAGATAGTTAGTTATTGTATAAAGAACCGTATCCTGTCTTTATATACGTCATTTCTTGCACTGGAGCCGAGTGACACGGTAAAAGCATGCAAGGATTGTCTGGATGAAACACAGTTTACAAATGTAAATGCAATTGAAGCAGCTGTAAGCGACACACTTCAGATGCAGGCATTCCCGAATCCGTTTAATGCGCAGACAGCAATTAAAATTCGCCTGCCCCAGGTATTTAATGAAAAGAATACCTCAATGAAAATATATAATATGCTTGGAGAGGTTGTCCGCACATTCGATTTAAACGCTCTTGGAAACAGCAGATCGCTCAAGCTTAACTGGAACGGGCGTGATGACAACGGGCAGAATGTTTCAAGCGGTATATATTTCTTCATAATGACGACACAGACTTCAAGGCATTCACTTAAACTTTTACTGCTGAAATAGTTAAGTGCTTAAACAATATTAATCAGCCATCCGTCTTTTGGGTCAGGATCCATTTCCTGACCCTTATTATTAACATCTTTCACAAAAAAGATTCACTTCACCATAGAAATCACCCCTGTATTTTTCTTATATTAACAATCCACATTTTACTTATGTAAAACCTAATTCGGGAAGGGAACAAATTGGAAAGATCATTATACCCGGCAGCAATTCATCTTTTTTTCAGGAAAGACAATAATATACTTCTTCTCAGAAGATTCAAAACGGGCTATGAGGACGGCAATTACAGCGTGGTTGCGGGACATGTGGAGTTTGGCGAGACGGTTACTCAGGCAGGCATCAGAGAAGCAAAGGAGGAAGTGGGAGTAACGATTCATCCGGAGG
>JBLNAZ010000145.1:0-5113 GCA_050259615.1 Syntrophomonadaceae bacterium
GTTGCTCTGATACTTTCAGCAAAGAATCTTTTAAGTGGGTTTCACTGCCGTGAAGCAGTCCGATGTAATTTGCAATAAACATTTGTCCCCTCCGGGGCAATTAAGAATTAAAAATTAAAAATTAAAAAGTAAGAACAGTTCAAATCCCTGAACTTCAGTGTTTGCCGCCGAGCAGAATTGCGCCCGATAAAGTGTCTATCAGGGAACTGATGGACTGAAAGACTCCTTTATGCTTTTCCTTATCCGGATCTTCAGAAAGCTGCTGGGGACTTATTCTGCTTATTTTTACCGCTGCATACTTGAAGTGAGGCTGCTTGCTTACGGGATCCCACTCAGTTATAGTAAGTTCATTAGCAGCTCTCGGCCTGAAATCTCCGTCCCAGTACCCGTAATGAAAAGGAATAAACAGCACTCCCGGCTCAATTCTGCCTATTGCTGCCTGCATCTGTACCATTCCCCGGCGTGAAGCGATCTCAAGCCAGTCGCCATCCTTAATTCCAAGCCTGGCGGCATCCTCTTCAGATATCTGTACGAAGGCATCCGGTGCTGCAGCTTGCAAATCCTTCGATCGTCCGGTTTTGGTGCGGGTGTGAAAATGATATACAATGCGCCCGGTTGAAAGCCAGAGCGGATATTCCTCGTCCGGCGTTTCATGGGGAGCATGGTAGTCTGAAGCCCTGAGCCACGCTTTGCCTTTGGGATCAATTGACTTATATTCCTGTTCGCTCGCTGCTGCTCCTGTATCCAGGTCGTGACCGAAAGTTTCGCAGTCCTCAAAACTTGTGTTAAAAACCAGGTTGGTATAAATGCGTTCTGCTCCGTCGGGAAACTTCTCATTGCACGGCCACTGTATACCCGGAGAGTTTGAGAGTTTTTCATAAGTCATTCCGCTGTAGTCGCACATTCTGCCCTTTGTGCATTCCTTCCAGGCTTCAAAGGCTCCTTCGGGGTTGTTCCACTTTATAAGCGGCTGCCCGTCCTTATCCTTTAATTCCATCCTGCGCGCATAATCCAGAAAAATATCCAGGTCTGGCCTTGCTTCTCCCGGAGGGTCTACAGCTTTATGCGATATGTGCACCGTACGGTCCACGTTTGTAAATGTACCAGTTTTTTCTGCCCATATGGCTGCAGGCAGCAGCACATCGGCCCTGTGAGAGGTTTCAGTCAGAAAAGCATCCTGCACTACAAGAAACATATCATTTTTATCAAGTATACCCCTTATCCTTTCAAGTTCGGGCATTGAAACAGCGGGGTTAGTAGCGCTGATCCAGAGCATTTTTATGGATCCTTCTTCGCAGTAACGGAAAATCTGCATTGCATGGGTCGGGGGTGCCCAGTGGGGTATAATTACAGGATCCACATTCCAGATTTTTGCAAGTTCGTGTATATGTTCAGGGTTATCCCAGTTCCTGAAGGCTGGAAGCGCCCCGTCGCATCCCGTTTCCCTTGTATTCTGAGACGTTGGCTGCCCGTTCATCTGCAGTATTCCGCATCCCTCTCGGCCAATCATGCCCCGTAATAAATGGATATTATTAATCTGGCACGCTGAAGCTGTAGCCTGCATGGATTGATAAACACCCTGAAGGCAGGTGGAGACCATGGACTTTGCTTCACCTATAATCCGCGCCGCTCTTCTCAGTTCACCGGCAGGAATACCCGTTAACTTTTCAACGTTTTCAGGCGTGTAGCTTGAAACGGTCTTCTTTAATGCTTCAAAACCCGTTGTATGCTTTTCAATAAATTCAGGATCAATATTTCCTGCTTCTATTAAAAGGTTCTGCAGACCGTTTAAGACAGCTACGTTTGTCCCGATTTTCGGTGCAAGATGTACATCGGCTTTTGCTGCAGTCCAGGTCTTTCTCGGATCTATTACTATGATTGCGGGAGGTTTTGGGCCGGCCAGGCGGTCAAGTATTCTTGCCCATAGCACGGTCTGTGTATTTGACATGTTATGCCCTGTGAGCATGATAAGTTCAGTTGTATCAAGGTCGGTGTATGAACCCGGCTGCCCGTCGCTTCCGAAGGATTCCATCAAAGCAGCTGCCGCTGTTGCCGTGCAGAGCCTTGTATTGCCGTCCATATGAGGCGTGCCAAGTCCCGCTTTTCCGATGACACCCAAGGTATAGTACTCCTCTATAAAAAGCTGTCCCGATGTATAAAACCCGATGGCGTTTGCGGTGTTGTTTTTAATGATTTCTTTCGAGCGCCTGACAATCAGGTCCATCGCTTCGTCCCAGGTTGCCTGTTCAAGTTTGCCGTTCTTTTTTATCATTGGATATTTCAGGCGGTCGGGACTATTGTTTGCCTCCCATCCGTTAAGGCCTTTGGGACCCAAGCGGCCCTTATTGACCCGGTCAGATGCACGCCCCCTTACGCCCACAATCTTACCATTCTTTACCCCGATATCCATCCCGCAGTCGTTGGAGCATAATACACAGGCCGACTGAACCCAGCGTTCGGGTTCTTCCAGTGTGCGCTCATCCACTCTTTCAGGCCAGGAGTCATAATAAGGAGTTCTTTCTCCCCAAATTTCCTTAATGCTGTCCCTTGTCTGGTGCATTTGTACCTCCGGTTTATGGTCAAAGAACGATCTCGTTTATTGTATCCATTATTTATTCTTAATTAAATTGACAGCCAAAAACAAGGCTCCAGCCCGTGCCGGAAGAATTTTTGAGACTGTGGACCGCCTTGCACAAAAAAATACATTTCACATATACATCACTTTGTATAATATTTATTATAAAGTCATTTTGAACTAAATATGAGGTAGACAATGGATGCTTTAGAACTGCTGATCAGAGACCACAGGGAAATAATGGAAATTTTTAGGGAAGTTGAACTTTCCCATAAGAAGAAGGACGGGAAGCTGGATGAAAATTTTGAAAAGCTGCTTCAGCACCTCGAAATGCACATGAATATTGAAGAAACGATGTTTTACCCCAACCTGGTAGGTAAAAAAGAAACGCGCGACATTACACTGGAGGGAATTGAGGAACATCACGTCGTAAAGGAGATACTAAAGGAGCTTAACCTCGATCCTAAGAATACTCCTGAATGGAAGGCTAAACTGAAAGTCTGCCGCGAAAACGTGGAACACCACGTAAATGAAGAGGAAACAGAAATGTTCCCCGATGTACCTAAAATACTCTCTAAGGACCGGCTGCGGCAGATTGCAAACCAGCTTGAAGAGAAAAAACGGGAACTGATGGAATTAAGAAGCGCTCACTCGTAAACCCGTATTTTTTTGGGGCAGGGAAGTGCATAATATTTGCCCCTGCCTCTCTGCTTTTCTCACCTTTCCACGTTGCTTTTGATTATGCTGTCGCGGTATTTGGTAAATATGCTGGACTTTGAGACGAATCCCACATATTTGCTGTTATTTACCACAGGCAGGTTCCAGGCTCCGGTTTCATCGAACTTTTTCATTACAGAGCTCATTTCTTCATTCAGCTCTACTATTGCATCAGGCTGGCTCATCAGATCAACTGCCGGAATTTCCTTGTAGTTTTCAAGCTCAAAAAGCAGCTCCCTGATATTTTCAAGTGAGATTATACCGATCAGATTGTTATTGCTGTCCACAATAGGGAAGAGATTGCGTTTTGAATGAGCTATTATATGAAGCAGTTCCATTATGCTGGCTCTGGCATTGACCTTTGCAAAATCTGTTTCTATCAGTTCAGCAGTATGCATAAGGGTAAGTATGCTTCTGTCCTTGCTGTGCAGCAGTCCGAAGCGGGCCAGTTCACGCGTATCCATCGAAAAAGGTTCAAAGTGTTTTACAATTGCATATGTCAGTGCTGAAACAATCATAAGCGGAATCATCAGCTCGTAGCCTCCTGTTGCCTCAGCTATTAGAAATATACCCGTTAAAGGAGCGTACATAACACCGCTCAATATCCCTGCCATACATACAATGGTAAAATTGCTTTCGGGCAGATGCGTAAATCCCGTCAGGTTCACCACCCTTGAGAAAAATGAGCCCAGGAAGGCTCCTACAAATAGCGACGGGGCAAAGTTGCCCCCATTACCTCCGCTTCCAAGCGTAAGACCTGTAGCAATAACTTTAATTATTGCTATTGCACCGATAAATGCGGCTACAAACCACTCGTTATGCCTGAAAGTGTAAAACAGGCTCCGCTCAAAAAGCTGTGCCGTATTACCCTCGGCCAAGAGCAGAATGCTCGAATACCCCTCACCCAATAATGGCGGAAACAGAAATATGAGTACTGCAAGCGCCAGGCCTCCAATTACTGCCTTCAGATAGTTCCTGCTTTCAAGCGGGCGGAAAAGACTTTCAATTTTGTAGAACATCCTTGCATAATATAATGAAACAAACCCTGCGAGAAGCCCAAGTACTATGTAATAGGGGATGTTTGTATAATCAAATGGCTGCCTCAGACTGAAAGCGAAGAGTATTTTCTCCTGCAGAATAATCCTGGAACAAAGGGCTCCCGTGGCAGCAGAAATGATAAGCGGAATGAATGAAGAAATCGTAATTTCAGGAATAAGTACTTCGAGGGCAAACATCACTCCGGCAATAGGGGCATTAAAAACTGCTGCTATGCCCGAAGCGGCACCGCAGCCTATAAGAAGAATCCTTTCCTTGTAATCCATCTGGTTTACACGGCTGAAGTTAGAACCAATAGCTGAACCGGTTACAACAATAGGGGCTTCCAGACCAGCAGATCCGCCGAATCCTACTGTCAGGGCACTTGTTATCATGTGAGAATACATTGTAACACGTTCCACCAGTCCGGACTTTCTTGCAATTGAACTCAGAATATGCGCCGCTCCGCGCCCGAACCGGCCTTTGAGGAAAATTTTTATGTATGCTACCGTAAGTACTATTCCGATTACAGGAAATACAAGATAAAGATATTCCTGCATCTTAAAGCCGTAATCGTATGTCAGTATGTGATGAATGTAATGTACTACAGTCTTCAGCAGCACAGAAAACAGGCCCGCAGTAAGTCCAACAAGTACGCTTGAAACAATAAGAAACTGTTTGGGGCTCAGAATTTTCTTGAATCTTAATATTATGTCTAAATAGAATTTTACAAGCATTACGTATCAATAATTGTCATTAATTATTTCTAAGGTAAAAAAGAAATGT
>JBLNAZ010000146.1:0-4486 GCA_050259615.1 Syntrophomonadaceae bacterium
TATAAAATCAGAATTACAAGCATCGATCATGTAACTCTAATGGATACCAGTGATAATGCGTTTTCTATACGCAAAGCAACTACAGGCGTCTCCGATTCGAAAATTTCCAATACCACTTATCGACTGTGTCAAAACTATCCTAATCCATTTAATCCGACAACGACAATCAGTTATTTAATACCGGAACAATCTAATGTTGAATTAAAAGTTTATAACATGCTTGGCTGTGAAGTAACAACTCTTGTCAGTAAAATGCAGAATGCAGGTGAATACAGACTTCATTTCGACGGATCAAACCTTCCCAGCGGAATATACATATACACAATTCGTGCTGGACAATACAGAGCATCAAAGAAGTTTATACTATTAAAATAATTAGTATATCCTGACCTCGATGGCTCCGGGAAAAGGTTTTTTGACGGTCTGCTCCACCTTTTATTTGGAGACAATCCGGATAGTTCTTCGAATGAAGCACTGGAGACAACTTTGATGATTTACCAAATGGCCACGATTTGGTCACTATATAAAACCCTTGCGTAACAGCCTGAATACAGGCTTTTTTAGAAGTTCCGGATCCCGATGGAACTCCATCGGGACTGTCTTTCCGCAGTACTTTTAATGATAAAAATCATGCCCGAATTTAGCGTTTTCGCTGTTTTCGGGCTTTTTTATTTTTGAGGAGTCTGCCTGGGCTAAATCGGACTTTTTGATGTACTTAGTCACTTGTTGGTCATAAGCAGGATCGGACAGGATATCGATTGGTCTCTTTAGCCTGCTCCCTTCTGAAAATGAAGATCCAATTCCGCTAACTTAAATTTATAAAAATGATAAAATCTTTCATTTTTGATAATAATTTCCTGCCGGCTTCTTTGTTGTCCTTAATAAACAGACCATCTTATTACTTCCTGCTTTGTGGTATAATCTTTGCATAATCTGACAGAATACTCCTTTTATTCCAATATGAAAAACTACTTAAACAGGTTCGTAAAAATCTGTCCGAAGACCGGAAAATTCCGGGGATTCCGGCCTCTGAGCGGATTATCCCGAATACTATACCCGGTTATCGGCTTCCTGGCACTTCTCTGGATCCTTACACGTGTTATTCCAAGGCCCAGCCGTCTTAATTATCCATGCATAAGATCTGCCATGCCTTTTGCCTCAGGTTTTCTGGCATATCTGTTTTTACTTCTGCTTACAGCATTGTCCTCTCTTAGATCGAAAAAGGCTTTTTACCGAAATCCTGCTTTTTACGCAGGAGCATTTCTGATTTTTGGGCTAAGCAGCTCCTATGTTGATGATAACGGTCAGGGGCATTATTCTCATCCAGTCTACCAGGATGCCCGGCAGGCTGCAGGCAGCCCAATTGGCGATGCTAATGGACTTTTCCCCGGCAGGGTTGTCTGGGTTCATAATCCCGATGCAACAAATGAAAACTGTAATCCAAAATCATATGGCCATTCATATTATATGAGTGAAAACAGTAACCAGACAGTAATAGATGCCATGTTATTGAGTGCACTACATTCGCTCAGCGGTAAGAAAACAGACTCTGAATCATGGCAGACAATATTTTCTTACCACAATAATACCAGGGGTAAAGGCAATACCGGTTACAAAAAGGGAGAGAAAATATTCATAAAGATAAACGCTACAAGCACCTGGTCAGGAAATTTCAATACCACAGATCTGACACCCGTTAAGAATGATTACTACGGCATATCCGAAACTTCGCCCCAGGTAATACTTTCAGTATTAAGGCAGCTTGTTAATACTGTTGGTGTTGACCAAGGGGATATCTATGTCGGTGACCCGATGAAACATATTTATAAGCATATGTATGACATACTCCATTCCGAATTCCCAAATGTTCATTACCTCGATCATGACGGGTACGCGGGAAGGGAAAAAGCCGCAAAGAGCAATTATTACTCACTTTATTTCTCAGATAACGGTTCTGTTCTAAGGTCAAACGGTCTGGATGGAGATCCGGTTTATTATCAGAGTATATATGCAATACTGCTGGAAGCCGAGTATATAATAAATATTCCCATGCTGAAGGGGCACAGGTATGCAGGAATTACAATGTTTGCAAAGAATCAGTTCGGCTCAATCGAGTCGGACGATGCAAGCAAATTACATATGGGGCTTGTAGCTCCCGATGCGGTGCATGCAACAAGGCAGGGATACGGAGCTTACCGTGTTCAGGTTGATCTGATGGCACATGACGTTTTAAGGAAAAAGAATATTTTTTATTTGTGCGACGCACTCTGGGCTTCGGATTATGAGCTGAACGTCCCGGTAAAGTGGAAAATGCAGCCTTTCAACGATGACTGGATGTCTTCACTCTTCGTGTCTTTTGATCCCGTTGCAATTGAGGCAGTGGGGCTGGATTTCCTGAGGGCCGAATTTACTACTTCAAGAGGACTTACAACTTATTCTCAAATGGTTGGTGTGGATGATTATCTACGGCAGGCGGCTGATTCATCCAACTGGCCCAAGGGGATTAAATACGATCCTAATCATTCAGGGAAGTATTTCTCAAGTCTGGGCACGTTTGAACACTGGAATGACCCTGTAAATAAGCAGTATTCAAGAAATTTGGGATTAAACGCGGGAATTGAGTTATATAAGGCAGACGTATCAACCTCCGTCCGTGAGGATAATATGGTTCCAGGTCAGTTTATATTATATACAAATTATCCGAATCCGTTTAATTCTTCTACAAATATCAGATATTTTCTGCCGAAGTCCTGCCTTGTGAGTCTTAAGATTTATGACATCTCAGGCCGTGAGGTTTCTGTTCTGATCAGCCGGGTGATGCCCCCCGGAAACCACACTGTACATTTTGATGCAAAGGAACTTAAAAGTGGAACATATTTTTACCAGATGCAGGCTGATGGCTTAAAAATGACAAAAAAGTTAGTCCTGCTTAAGTAATCAGTTTTAAGATGAATATAAATAAAAAGGAAAGGCATTGAAATTAAATTCTATTTCCAGGTCAGCTTTGCTGATAACTGCAGTTCTCATATCCAATTCATTTACAGCGGCCCAATCCCCCTTCGGTGAGAATGCGAGGGCGGAGAAAGTGATTGGCGGCTTCCAGTTTGTTGAAGGCCCCTTGTGGAAAGATAATCTGGGACTTCTCTTTAGTGATATTAACGGCAATACAATATACAGGTGGTCGCCTGACAACGGAGTCTCTGTATTCTTAAAGCCTACTGGTAATTCAAACGGGCTTGCATTTGATATTCAGGGAAGACTCCTGTTTGCTCAGCAGGGAGGCCGCAAGCTTATGCGCCTTGAGGCAGATGGAAAACAAACCGTGCTGGCAGAATATTACCAGGGAAAACGGCTTAACAGTCCAAATGATATTGCAGTTAAATCCGACGGTTCTATTTATTTTACCGATCCCCCCTATGGAATCTCAAAAAGCCAGGAAGAGCTGGGTTTTTACGGGGTCTACAGAATAAGTCCAAATGGAGAACTGCAGTTAATCGAAAAAACAATCAGCAGACCAAACGGCATTGCATTTTCTCCCGATGAAAAGAAACTGTATGTGGGTGATGCAGAGAATAGAAGGATCTTTGTCTATGAGCTGAGGGCAGATACAATCATAAGCAAAAAGCAGTTTGCCTATATAAGTCCCGCCGGATATGTAGACGGGATGAAAACAGATTCATCGGGTAATCTTTACGCCGCGGGGCCACTTGGAATATGGGTTTTTTCGCCCGGAGGTGCCGTGCTCGACACTGTTTTTGTACCGGGGCAGACCACTAATTGCATCTGGGGAGACAGTGACAGGAGGACTCTGTATATTACTTCAGGAAGTGATGTATACAGGGTCCGATTTAAGTCACAGTCAACCGGCATAAAAGAAGACTCAGATAAAAATAATAATATCAGCAGTTTTGGATGTAGAGCTATCAATTCACAAATCCTGTTTTCCAATTATCCCAATCCCTTTAATCCCGCAACCAACATCAACTATTCCATAGCCACAGGAACAAATGTGCGCATAGAAATACTGGATCTGCTTGGGAACCGTATAAGAACGCTTGTAAACGAATACAAAAAGTCGGGCAGTTACCAGGTAAAGTTTGATGCCGGAGGTCTTTCAAGCGGAATTTATCTATACAGAATTGAAACCGACCGGTCCAATGCTTCCGGGAAACTGCTCCTGGCAAAATAAATTTAGAACAAATAATATTTTATCAAATTGTTGTCCAATTTATCTGATCTCAATTGTCATAATAGTATAATTCAAACATTTATTAACTTGAATAAAACTAATTATATTAAATTATTAACTATTAAGATAAAGGAGTATTGATCATTATGGACGAATTCATTTTAATTTTCAGACATGAGGACGGCAAAAAAGTAGCTTCGCCCGAACAGATTCAGGTTTGGATGAAACAAACTATGGACTGGATAAACAGTATCGCATCTCAGAATAAATTCATCGGGGGCAACGGCCTTCAATTTG
>JBLNAZ010000147.1:0-6449 GCA_050259615.1 Syntrophomonadaceae bacterium
ACTTCGTAGGCTTCTTCCAGAGTGTTTTCTTTTATTGAGTCGTGAGTCTGCTCCATGTCCCATGGGCATTCTTTTCTAAGTCTGTGAACTATTTTTACAAATTCCGCAAAATTATCGTCTGTCATTAGATTACAACCTGTATAAAATTATAAATATTAATATATAACCCCAAATTGTTCCTATACGTTCAATACCGGGGGTTAAATTTTGAAAACTATAAAGCTTCCTTTAATCCTAGGGCCTTCAGATAGCCTTCATTCCGGCTGCAGTTTTCAAACTTGCAGTTCTCGAGAAAACCGGCCAGGGCCTTGCGTACTTCATCCTGTGAAGGCCTTTCCTTGCGCAGTTCCTCATAAGATGATCTTGGCTTTTCGGCATATTTAATTATAGCGTCATAAAATCCAGGGCGGCTGAAAGTAACGAGGCAGCTCGGAGCTTCCATCTTTTTATAAGGCCAGAAAGCCCAGCTGATATTGTTTCTTTCCAGGAGGCTCCTGAAGCTGTTTATCCATTCGTCCTTATTCTCCCCGGATTCACTCATCCAGAGCGGAACGTCATATTTATTGCTGAAATCGACGTAATCCTGTATTACAGCCTGTGTAGTATCCGACCAGTACTTGTGAAAATTATAGACAAGCTTCGGGTCGAATGGATCGCCGAAAGGCTTAAAGTTAGTATCCCACTGTGCGCCTCCAAGGAAAATAAGGTGGTTCTGGTCCACTTTTCTTACAGCTTCAGTGATCTTTTTGTATAAAGGTTCAAGCCTTGGATTGAGCTTTTCGGCATCGAAGTAATGTGCTATAGGTTCATTTAATAAGTCGTAGCCTATAACAATTTTTTCGTTGGCGTATTTTTCGGCAATTTTCTGCCAGATTTGTGCTGTAAGCTCCTGGCTTTCCTTGTTTTCAAAAAGCCATGGATAGCCGAAGCTGTTATCTATGTTGTCGCCTGTCTGTCCGCCGGGCGCGCAGTGCATATCAAGTATAACCCACACTTTCAGTTCTTTGCACCATGAAATGACCCTGTCTAAAAGCTCAAATCCACGCGTGTTGAATACGAGTGGATTTTCACACAGGAGGAGTACCCTGTAGTCAAATGGTATTCTGATAGAGTTAAGCCCCGAATTTTTTATGAACTCGATATCCCTGCGGGTTATATAGTTATCCTGGAATTCCTTCCAGAACTTTGCTGCGTCATCGGGACCTATAAGTTCGGAAATAACTTCCTGGATCATTTTAGGTGAAGTAGCATTCTTAAATTTGAACATGTAGCCTTCGGGAACGAGCCAGTTTCCCAGGTTAATCCCTTTTAAGAAAAGTTCTTTACCCTCGGGGTCCAGATAATTCTTTCCCTTTATTGAAACAAACCCGGCATTCTGGGCGTTTAATAAACTGGTAAGTAAAGTTAATAAGATAAAAGCTCTGTATAGTATTTTCATTTGACCTCCAGGAAGAAATTGTTAGTAAGAAATGAAGCAATATAGCACGGCTTAAAATAAGAATTCACCCGTATAGATTCCATAAGTCTCAAAAAATTGTTTACAGACAGACTCGCTTAATTATTATAAAGCGGATTGCATCTAAATTTGAGTATATAGGCTTTAATTACTATATTTTAGAGAATAAAATTCTGGAGAATACATTTGCGAATTCTTGTTAGTAATGACGACGGTATCGATTCCATTGGAATTCAGATTCTGGCCAAGTACCTCAGTGAAATTGCAGAGGTAACCGTAGTTGCCCCGCATAAGGAACAGAGTGCCGCAGGGCATTCAATTACAATGCAGGTTCCATTAAGGATATCACAATACTTCAAAGGCGGTGAATTTTTTGGCTATGCTGTAGATGGTACGCCGGCGGACTGCGTAAAAATAGGTATTAGAAATATCTTAAAGACCCCGCCTGATCTTGTTTTTTCAGGCATTAATCATGGCTCAAATACCGCAATAAATATTATTTACTCAGGTACTGTTTCAGCAGCCAGGGAGGCGGCAATTATGGACGTGCCGTCGGTGGCTATGTCGCTTACGAGTACTTCGGTTAAAAATTTCGATTTTGCGGGTAAAATTGCCCAGATAATGGCTAATCTTGTTGTAAATAAGGAAAACGATCTTCCCAAAGGTACGCTTCTTAATGTTAACGTGCCCGACGTTCCGCAGGAGGAAATTCAGGGGATACTGCTTACCAAGCAGGGCAAGAGCAAGTGGGACGATGCCTATGAGGAAAGAAAAGACCCTTATGGAAGAAACTATTACTGGTTAAAAGGTGATCTGGTAGAAGTGGATAAAGACCTGGATACGGACCAGGCGGCAGTTAGAAATAAATACGTTTCAGTTACACCGATCCATTTCGATCTGACTGATTATACTACTTACGAAAAAATGAAAAATTGGGAGATTGAAAAACTATTCTATGAAACGAACCTATAACATTTTCCAGATTGATGCATTTACAGAGACTCCCTTTAAGGGTAACCCTGCAGCAGTGACTTTCGGGCCGGGACTATCAAGGGAGGAAATGCAGCTGATTGCACGGGAGATGAATCTCTCAGAAACAGCTTTTATAACTTCCTCAGAAGTTGCCGATTACAAGCTTCAGTGGTTTACACCAAAGGTGGAAGTTGAGTTATGCGGCCACGCCACTATTGCATCGCTTCATTATCTGTATGAACTGGGTAAAATAAATAACCGTCCCAGAATTACATTCGAAACCATGTCGGGCATATTAAGCTGCCCGGTAAAGGATGAAGCCTATTACATGCAGATACCTATAATGGAGATGGAAGAATTTGATGACTGCCGTGAAGAAGTTATTGAGGCGCTTGGAATCGACAAAAAGTCCATTTCAAACAAGTATCCTTTCCAGCTGCTTCAGAACGGGTATCTCTATATCTATACAGAACACCTGAAAGCTCTTCAGGAGATGACCCCTAATTTTGATTTTATTGCAGACCTCCAGAAGAAGTGCAGCTTTAAGGATATATGCATCTTTACGCTAGAGACCTACGATAAAGAATCCTTTGCCCACTCAAGATTTTTTGCGCCTTATCATGGAATTAATGAGGATCCTGTCACCGGATCAGCTAACGGCCCGTTGATGCTGGTGTTGAAGAAAATGGGCTTTATTCCGGATGACGAACAGGATGTAACTAAAGTCTTTGAGCAGGGGGATATAATCGGAAGGGCAGGAAGAATAATTGTTTCCCATTCGCCCATAACAAACGATCTTTTTATCGGCGGTAATGCTGTTACGGTCTTAAAGGGGGAAATGACTCTTTAATGTTTGGTATCGATAAACTGACCATCAATTACGCCTTTAGTTCTGTTTATTTTTATCTGGGTCTCGTATTAATTGCGGCTTATACCTATTATACCTATAGATATACAGTCCCCCGGGTAAACAGCGCTTTCAGGTTTGTACTGATCATTATCAGGACACTCGCACTGCTATTGATTCTTTTTACAATTTTTGAGCCCGTATTGAACATTGCAAGAAGAAAAGTAATTGAGCCGGTAAACCTCATTTTTGTTGATGATTCAAAGTCGATTAAAATTGAAGATGGTACAAACAGGATGTTCACTGTTGAGGATTTTCTGAAAAGAGTCTCCTCCGGCAGTAATAAAAACAGTGCCGAGATATATTCCTTCGGCACAAATGTAAATAAGGTTTCAGCCGACAGCCTGACAAGGATAAAGTTTTCTGAAAGCACGACAAACCTTTCAAAAGTATTCAGCAGCATCAAAACTGAAAACAGGAATATCGCTTCTATTGTCTTGATTAGCGACGGAGTTATTACTGACGGGTCAAACCCGGTATTTCAGGCTGAAAAGCTTGGAATACCTGTTTATACTGTTGGGGTTGGAGACACCGCAAAAAGAAATAACCTGGAGATAAGAAGAGTCCTGTTTAACGAGTACGTATATTCAGCAACGCCTACAACAATAAACGTTACAATAGCCAGTGCCGGCTTTAAGGGCAGGACTGTTCCTGTAACGCTTTATGAAAATAACAGGCAGATTGCACAGCAGAATGTAACGTTTACGGATGATGGCCTGTCGAGCGCAAATCTCTCCTATACGGCTAAATCCCCCGGGGAGAAGAAGATGAATGTAGCTGTAGGCAGGCTTGAGGGTGAGTTTAGCTATGCAGATAATGACAAGCCTTTTTACCTGAATGTATTGAATAATAAAATAAATACACTGATTATTGCAGGAAGCCCCTCGCCTGATCTTTCTTTTGTAAAGAATTCACTCCTGGCAGATGAGAACCTGAGGGTTGCAACACTGACGCAGGCAGGCCCCAACCGCTTCCTTGAAAACGCAAATCAGACACAGCTTATAGACAGTTCAAATATTATATTTCTGGTCGGATTCCCATCTGCACAGACGCCTGAGAGGCTTCTCGCCAAAGTGCAGCAGGAAATAAGAGATAATGGTAAACCTTTCTGCATAATACTTTCTGAAGGGACAGATTATAACAGACTTAAGGTTCTTCAGCCGGAACTGCCTTTTACAATCGGCCGAATTGCTCCAGGCTATACGGAGTCTCAGCCTCTTGTGACATCCAGTGAGATGCAGAACCCCCTGCTTCAGAACAATGCCCCCAATGTTATTGAGGCCTGGAACAACCTGCCTCCGGTTTCAAGAAGCAATACTGAGCTTGTAGCAAAGCCGGAAAGCAATGTGCTCTCAAGAGTAAGAGTTAACAATGTGCCGTTAAATTATCCACTTGTTCTCACAAGAAAACTGGGCAACAAAAAGTCGGCTGCCATACTCGCTAAGAACATATGGAGATGGAAGCTTGAAACCTCCGAAAGGAAGCTGGACGTGTTCGACCGCCTCATCTTGAGCGGAACCAAATGGCTTAATACGCATGAAGAGCAGAAGCTGGTTTCAATTAAACCCACAAAGAAAATATATTCTCTTGGTGAGCCTGTTGAATTTACGGCCCAGGTATATAACGAAACCTTAAACCCTGTTGATGACGCCGAGATTAAGGTTGCCGTAAAATCAGAAAAAAATGAATTCAGCGTTGCAATGAACGCTCTTGGCGGAGGCCTTTATGAAGGAAAGCTTGAGACCAATGAGTCGGGTGATTATACATTTTCCGGCACTGCAAATCAGGCGGGCCGCCAGTTGGGAAAAGACGGCGGAAGGTTCAGCATCGGTGACGTTGAAATAGAAATGATTAATCCGGCTATGGATAAGGATCTCCTTCAGCTCTTAGCCCGGCAGACAGGAGGCCGCTTCTTTTACGGAAAGAACTACGCTCAGCTGTTTGAGATTTTGAGTGAAATCAGTAAGAGCAAGGTTAAAGAGAAGATATCCCATAGTGAGATTATTCTGTGGAACAGCCAGTGGATGCTGATTGGTATAATCGTATTCTTTGCCGCAGAGTGGTTCTTAAGAAAACGCTCAGGCATGCTCTAGGAAACATTTGCAGACTAAATAAATATGTTAAGCATAAGCAGTTTTAATTCTGAAGCGGTTAATTCTGTAATTGACATTTTCCTGCCGAGATTTTGTGCTTCATGTGAAAAGAAACTGAAGCCTGAAGATGAAGTAATTTGTCCTGAATGCCTCAGATCCATAAAATGTCCTGACACAAAGAGAATTGCTGCCGAATTCAGGAGAAAATTTGAGAAGGAGAGAGTAATAATTGAATTTGCCTCGGCCTTCCTTTTTGAAGAGGGGAAATCATTTCAGAAACTGATCCATTCAATTAAATACCGTGGAAGGTACCATAATGCGCTTTTTCTTGGCAGGCTTGCAGGTACAAGAATGAAAGACGAAATTCTATCCTGGAAATGCGATATGATAGTGCCTGTTCCGCTTCATCCCGCAAAAAAAGCTGAAAGAGGCTATAATCAGTCGTATTATATTGCCAGGGGCTTAAGCCGTGTTACGGGGATTCCTCTTAAGAATAACATCTTAAAGCGTACAAGGTTTACAGACACTCAGACAGCCTTAAGCATAGCTGAAAGAAAAGCAAATATAAAAGGTGCCTTCAGATTGAAAAGGGGAGCGGAAGTTTCAGGTAAAATTGTAATTGTTCTGGATGACGTAATTACTACTACGTAACCACAATATACAAAAAGTGTCAAATTGCACTAACTTATTGTTAAAAATGAAATTAGAGACAAAAAAGAATGGATTTTCTATTATAGATGCCCAGCTAAATATGTCTGTCTGAAAAATAAAATACTTGCAAATATAAAAGACCTGTGAAGCTCTCTTACAGGTCTTTCCTCATTTTTGATTCAATTAATCTTCTTTCACAATTAACAAATAAACATTAAATTGCTCTACCGAATATTAGATTTGTTGAATAGACCATATTTTGTCATTAAAAAATAACTGAATTCTTTATGATTTTGTAAAGTGAAAGCTGATGATTAAGACAGTTCTACTTTTTGTTCCCTTATGCAGTATTATGTTCATTACTCGACAT
>JBLNAZ010000148.1:0-4138 GCA_050259615.1 Syntrophomonadaceae bacterium
AAAAACATGGCGCGGCTGACCGCGGCGCCTCTGATTTTTTGGGGATTCGTTTCCCGGGGTTCAATCGCCCGCCGCCGCGGGCTCAATCACCCTGGGCTATCGACAGCAAGCCGCTGACCGCGGCTTTAAAGCTAAGACAATCTGTAAATAGGTTTGTGCCTAACGCTTCAGACTGGATTTGAAGGAATTCTATTCGGGTAAAAATTCATGATGGTTGGTCATATAATAAAAAAGGCTGCTCTGAAATGTCGGGGCAGCCTTTTTTATTTTAATTCAAATGTCAGTTGAGATTAATGGATTTTCGGAGTTCATTCCTGAGACTGCCCGAAGGCGGCACTCCGTAATGGAACCCGGTTTCATCTTCATACCCTTTCGGCGCAGTTATAAGCTCAATTACTACCCATAATACAAATACGGCCAGGTATAGGAATATGTACAACATGCTTCCCTCCCTAATTTTGTTATAATCTCATCAGCCCCTGCGGGAATTGCTCTTTATTTAATGATACAAATTTTTTGGTAAAAGGAAAGGGGGAAAATCACATGGGCAAAATTGGGGACATTTGGAGGACAATTTAAGATGGGCGCGCTGCCGCGCGCCCCTATGAAAATGCAAAATTAAAGCTGTTTTTTGTGGCGTTCGGATATCAGTTTGTAGACACGCGCGGATATTTCTTTCATTTTGGGACCTGCCTCATTTTCTGTCAGCGGAATGAAGCATGAAATTATATATCTTGTTTTTCCGTCGTCAACTATGCCAACATCATTCGTCCAGTAGCTGAACCACCCGGTTTTATTGTAATACATTACGTTTGCCGGGAGTCCAGCGAAAAGTTTGGATTTATCCAGCTGCCGCCCCAGGAAACTCTTAAGCTGCATGCTCACCCAGGGATTGATCATTTCATTTGTGTAAACCCTGTACATAAAGTCAGCCGCGTGAAGTGCCGATGTCATTGTGCCGCGCACGGTGTCGTAGCCCGGGTCCTCAAATTTTCTTTTTAGGAACTTGCGCGTTACCTCACTTCCCTGCCAGCCGTAGTGATGCATCATTTCATTTATAGCAGGCCTGCCTGCAATGTCTATCATGCAGTTGGCAGCCGAGTTGTCGCTCCTTGTAATCATCAGGTCCAGGAGGTAATTTACAGTCAAAGTGTCGCCTTCTTTTATAACCGGACGCGGATCTTTAAGCTCGGTCCTGCTGTCTACATCATTGGGAGCCTTGATAACGTAGGGTTCAAGCAGGGAATGCCTGCCCGCACTTACCTGTGCAAGCACCTGTGCCGCAACATACATTTTATAGACGCTGGCAGGATAAATAAAATTATCCATATTTACGCCGCCTATTAAGGGCTTTGGACCGTTAAGATCTATTACGGCAAATGAGATCTGCTCCTGGCCATCTTCACCCACGTTAAAGTTTTTATTCAGGTCGAGAGAGTTTACAATTTCCTGAAGCGAGTTTGAAAGATCTTTATCGTAAGTGTAGTATGCAGGCAGTGTCTGGCCGTTTACCTGATGGAAGATGAGAAATAAAATAAACGCTAAGGCTTTTTTCATGGCCCGGCTCCTCGGTTATTTAATGATTTAATTTCAGCAAAGTATTTTTCAGACCGGATCTATATGCACGAAAACTTTTCTTACCTCGGGAAGAGCTTCAATTGCAAACTGGACCTGCTTGCCGATGTCGTGCGACTCTTTAGTTGTAACGGATCTTTTTACCTCAATGTGAATTTCAATATGAAACTTGTCGCCAACATAGTGCGAGCGCAGGTCGTTAAGGCCTTCAACGCCTTCAACTTTAAGAGCGCGGCTGGTAATTTCCATTACCAGGTTATCGTCGGCAGCCTTGCCCATTAGGTAATCGATATTTTCCTTTGCAATCTCATAGCCAGAGCGGAGGATAAAGAATGCAACCAGGAGTCCCCCGATGCCGTCAATTCTGGGGTATCCGATCTGAACGCCTATAACTCCAATGAGGGCAAGCGAAGAAGCCATTACGTCGTTGATAGAGTCGACGGCCTGTGCGCGCACGGCAGTTGAGTTATACTTTTTTCCTATACGCACCTGGTAACGGTTCATAATAAGTTTTATTACTATTGTAACGCCCAGAACAAAATACACCGGAGAAGAAATTTTTATGTCAGCCGGCGTAATTATTCTTTTAACCGATTCCTGCACAATATCGAGGCCCAGCACGCCGGCAAACACAGCAACAACAAACGTTGCAATAGGCTGGGCTGCAGCGTGTCCGAACTGATGCTTTTCATCGGGCTTCATGGATGAGATTCTGACGCTGTACTTTATTGCCAGAGATGATATTACATCGGTTGAAGAGTTTATAGCCTCGGAGATAACCGTAAGCGAGTTGGAAATAATGCCTACAGTCAGCTTAAGCAGAAAAAGAATTATATTCAGAAAAATAGCCAGATTAGTGGCTTTTTTCAGGGGATCGGCCATAAAATTAAATCCTGCTTTATAATCATAAGTTCACTTAAAAATGCATGTCGTGAAATTCAAAACCCGGCCAGAAGGCCGGGTTTAATTTAACAAAAAGGCGACCATTTATAAAATGCAATTAAGGCAAAGAATATTTGCCCCTGTTTTTACATTTTACATCAGGCTTTTTCTTCCCACACCTGGGCGATGGTTACGATATTCTTAACGGACATTTCCATATCCTGAATAGCAACCCATTCAAGCTGGCTGTGGAAGCTGTGCTCGCCTGCAAAGATGTTCGGTGTTGGCAGACCCATGTATGAAAGGCGCGAACCGTCGGTGCCTCCGCGTATAGGCGACATAATAGGTTCAATATCCAGCCTCTTCAAAGCTTCTACTGCATATTCAGCCACCTGGGGGTGCTTATCGAGCACATACTTCATATTTCTGTACTGCTCAATTACATCAAACTCCATGCGTGAGCCGGGGTACTGGTCTGCAGCCTTCTGTGCCAGATCCTTAACGAGATCTTCGTATTCCTTTAATTTTTCAGTTGTAAAGTCCCTGATGATGAATTTCACCGTAGTGAGTTCCTCGTTGCCGTTTAAGGATGTAGGATGAACGAATCCTTCCCTTTTTTCTGTTGTTTCGGGTGAGAGGTTATCCTTAGGCAGGCTGTTAACGAAATAAGAGGCAACTTTCATTGAGTTGACCATTTTGCCCTTGGCATATCCGGGATGGATATTCTTTCCGAAGAATTTAACCACAACGGCGTCGGCGCTGAAGGTTTCAATTTCAACTTCGCCTCTTGAGGATCCGTCGACGGTATAGGCATATTTGGCGCCGAACTTTTCAACGTTGAACTTCTCGGTTCCGCGTCCTACTTCCTCGTCGGGTGTAAAGCAGATTTTAATTGTGCCGTGCTTTACTTCGGGGTGCATAAGGAAATAATTTACGGCGTCCATGATTTCGGATACGCCGGCCTTGTTATCGGCGCCAAGAAGGGTTGTGCCGTCGGTTGTAATGATGTCATATCCGATCATATTTTTAAGGTCGGGATTTTTCTCAACTTCAATTACCTGCGAGGTGTCCTTCGGCAGTACAATATCACCGCCCTGGTAGTTCCTGTTTATAACGGGATTAACATTGTAGCCCGAAACGGCAGGTGAAGTATCGACGTGGGCGATGAAGCCGATTACAGGCACATTCCTATCGGTATTTGAAGGAAGCGTTGCAATTACATAGCCGTGCTCATCGATGTGGGCATCCTCAAGCCCCAGATTCTTAAGCTCTGCTGCCAGGTCGCGCAGAAGTATGAGCTGCTTTGCGGTGCTTGGAAAAGTTGTGGATTCCTCGTCGGACTGCGTATCGTACTTAACGTAACGCAAAAATCTTTCCACACAGGTAAACTTATAATTTGGATCGAACATAACAGCCTCTAAGTTTATGAGAAAATTCTTTTTTATTATTGCCCGGTTTATTTTGCAGCCGGCATACCCATCTGTGACCATTCCTCTTTGGAAGGTCCGTATACGCCCGGAACCAAAAGACCCGCCTGGCGCATTAAAACGGTCATCTGCGCGCGGTGGTGGATCTGATGAGCGCTCAGGGCTGAAAGCGTGTTGCCGCGCGCCCACATTTGGCCAAACATATTATCTTCCACAAGGAGGGTATCGTCTGTCCAGTCTGAAGTTATCTGCTC
>JBLNAZ010000149.1:0-23299 GCA_050259615.1 Syntrophomonadaceae bacterium
CTGCCGATAGTACTATCAGAAATATATTCTATCGCTATTCCATTAATCATATATTCATAAACGAGGGGAAATGTTATGAAAAACTCATTTTCAAGGATAGTGTTAGTTGGTTCTTTAGTTCTAATATCAGCTGGTGCATCTTTTGCACAGACCACAGCTAATCAAAAAGCAGCAGCCAGCGCAACCATCATTCAGCCGATCACACTTAACAAAACTACCGATTTGGAATTCGGTATAGTAGTTCCCGGAGCCACACCCGGTACAGTTACAGTGGGCTATGATGGAAGCAGAGCAAGCGGAGGCGGAGCCTCATTACTTGCCGGTAATCCGGGTTCAATTGGGTCTGCACACTTTGATGCAACCGGACAGCCCAACTCCGCGTATACTATTTCTATTCCTGTTTCTGTAACAATTACAAATACAGGCGGTGCCGGAGAGACAATGACCGTAGATAATTTTGTCAGCGATCCAGGTGCAGGAACAGCCACATTTGGTGTAGCCGGTACACAACTGATCCGTGTCGGTGCCAGACTGAACGTAGGAACCAATCAGGTTGCCGGTGTATATACCAACGCAACCGGTGTTGATGTTACAATTAATTACAATTAATTGTAAAAGATTTTTTTAAAACGCTGCTTTGGCAGCGTTTTTTTTTGTATTTTAACGAAGAAATTATAGGTTGGAAATATTCTGGGGTTACTTATTCGAAATACTGAGAAGTGATAATAAGCCTTTTGCAATGATTAAAGATCCGACCTCTTGCATATATGAATAGTTCCTTTGCCGGACTATGAAATAAATTTTGTTTTGGTGCTTCATTTTAATAACTGAATTATTACGGATTATCAGATAAATATTCATGCCGGATAAAACAAAATATTTCATATTCAGACAGATATGCCGGAAGGGCCGGCACGGATTGCTGCCCGGTTTTGTAAGTTTCTGTCTCAGCTGTAATGCCCTGCAAGCGCAGGAGGCTTTAGATGCAAAGCCATCAATAATCAAGGCGACAATTGTACACCCAGTTGGAATTGCTAAGACCGTAGACATGAATTTTGGGAATATAGCTGTAGGAAATTATTCCGGTAAAATTATACTGAACCCTGCAGGCAGAAGAGCAATAAGCGGAAGTATTACCCTGCCGTTGAAGTCGGGAACCGTTACGGCTGCTTCTTTTGAAATAAAAGGAGGTGTCGCAGAAACTTATACTATTTCGCTTCCCTCTGAAGCGTTTATTTTCAAGAGTCAGTCAGGTCAAGGCACAATGAAAGTTAACAATTTCACCACTTCTCCTTCAGCAGCAGACACGCTGGTTGCAGGTACGCGGAAATTGAATGTAGGGGCTACGCTGGTTGTTGCCGATATAAGGCATTCCGAAAAATTATTGGGTGAAGCAAGTTTTGACGTTACTGTTAACTATAACTGATATTGCTGTAAAATTTAATTAAGATGGAATATTTTTTTAGCTGAAACAGCTCCGCTTTTACTGACCCATTTAAGGAGCTTAATTCTGTATTAATATAGGTTCAATCAGGTCTTTTAAATAGCATTTATTAACAATATCAAGAAATAACATGGCAAAAAATATCTTCTCAGAAAAACAATCCGCCTGCAGGCCGGGCATTAATTTCATTTTCTCTTTTTCGGTTTTATTTGTTCTCTTATTTTCCGCCAGTCTCATGGCGCAGGGTGACCTGTCAGTATTTCCCAAAAGAGTTGTTTTCGAAAACAACAAAAAATATGAGGATCTGAATCTTATAAACAACGGCAAGGATACTGCAAGATACTCAATTTCTTTTGTTCAAATTAGGATGAAAGAAGATGGGAGCTTTGAAAGAATTACCGAGCCCGATTCAGGACAATACTTCTCTGACAGCTATGTACGTTTTTTTCCTAGAAATGTTATTTTAGCTCCCGGCGAGGCACAGGTAGTAAAGCTGCAGATTGCCAGGGCCGAGAAGCTGAAGGCGGGTGAATACCGTTCACATATTTATTTCAGGGCTGATCCAAATACAAAACCCCTGGCTCTTGGAGACACAGAGAAACCCAAAGATACCACTTCAATTTCAGTTCGCTTAGTTCCCATCTACGGCATAACAGTACCTGTTATAATCCGCTCAGGTGAAACCAGCGTAAAAGTTAAGCTCTCGAACTTATCTTTTGAGATGATTAATGATACGATACCTACTGTTAAAATGAATATCAATAGAACAGGCAACATGTCGGTTTATGGAGATATTAAGGTCGAGCACGTCTCCCCTGCAGGTAAAGTTACGCAGGTAGGCACTATTCAGGGGCTTGCAGTTTACACACCTATTCCTTTCAGGCAGGCTGTCATAAGGCTGGATAACGCTGCAGGCATAGATTATCACAGCGGAAAGCTGCACGTTGTTTACACAGCACAAAGAGACGATAAAGGAGAAAAGTACTCAGAAGCAGAGTTCAAGTTAAATTAAGCCTGAACGGGTTCCGGTTTAACTAATATTACAGGGGCATAAGCAGCTATTATGCCCCAATTAAATAAAATACTCTCTTTTATGAAGTACAGATACAGCCCGCTCTCAATTATTATTTACGGAAGCATATTCTTTCTTTTGGACATAGTCTCCTTGAATGCCCAAATTGATGCATCATCTATAGGCGGCAGCTCCGGAGTTGTAATATTAGCTGCCCGGAAGGCGAATATTTCCGTATCTTTAACACGCGACTTAATCTTCGGCGGTTTTTTTACCGGGTCAGCCGGAGGAAGCGTAACCGTCACAAGCGCCGGGACAAGGACTGCAACAGGCAGCATTGTTCTGATCCCGACCCGTCCGGGTTCCCAGGCAATCTTTGTAGTTACTCTTGACAGAAAATCAGCTATTTCATGGACCGTGTCAAGTATAGTAGATCTGAGCAACGGCAAAGGGAGCACTCTCATGCTTACAATAAACGATTTCTATCCAATTTCACCTGCTAACCTGAATTTCGGCGCAAACAATGTGAATGTCGGAGGAACCATTACTGTGGGATCCCCTGCTACATCTCCGCCTGGAGACTATACAGGATCTTTCAGCATAACGTTTAATGTACAATGACCTCCTCATAGGAACCAAATAAACCGATGCAAATGAAATGCAAAACCGCGGCATATTCATGCAGCTGAATAGCCCCCTTAAATACAGCAGAATACTTTGGATTGCAGGTCCCATTTTTTTATTCGTCCTCCTATCCCCTTTCCGGAGTTTTCCGCAAAGCAGCCTTGAATACGAAGAGATCTCTGTATCATTGTTTGTTCAGGGAGCCGGTTCGGCAGAAATCCCAGCACTGATAAGCGGCCAGGAAATATACCTGCCGGTTTATCATGTTTTTGATTTCCTCAGGATAAAAAATACAGTATCGGCGGGGCTTGACAGTGTTACAGGCTTTTTTATTAATCCTGATGCCTCATTTCTCATTGACCGGTCGAATAAAAAGATTCAGTATCATGGAAAAGAATTCAGGCTGAACCCAAATGATCTCTTAAGGACAGAAAGCAACCTCTTCATGAAATCAAATTACTTCGGGGATGTATTCGGCCTGGAGTGTAAGTTCAGTTTCCGCAGCCTTCTGGTAAGCATAAGTACAAAGGCCGAACTTCCTGTCATCCGGGAAATGCGTCTTGAGCAGATGAGAAAAAACATCGGGCATCTCAAAGGTGAAACCAGGGCAGATACGACAATTGAAAGAGATTATCCTTTCTTCGAGCTTGGGGCAGCGGACTACTCTATCAGCAGCTCACAGCAGGTGGAGCAGAAAGTAAGCAGCACAAGGCTGAATTTGGCTTTAGGAGGGACTCTGGCAGGAGGAGAGGCAAAAGCTGTTCTTAATAATTATTCTTTAGGGCAGACTTTTGACAGGAAGCAGCTGGATTATTTATGGAGGCTGGTTGGTAACAGCAACCCGCTTCTCAGGCAGTTGATGGCCGGAAAAATAAATACTCAGGCGGTATCCACCATTTATGCGCCTGTAATTGGCGCCCAGTTTACAAATACTCCCACATCCTTCAGGCGCTCATTCGGCTCTTACACATTAAGCAACTACACGGAGCCCGGTTGGATAGTTGAGCTTTATATGAACAATGTGCTTGTGGATTATGTAAAGGCAGATGATCATGGGTTCTTTACTTTCAATGTTCCTCTCATTTACGGCAATACAGAAATTGTGCTCAGGTTCTACGGCCCCTGGGGCGAAGAACAAAACAGCAGTCAGGTCATTGCCATCCCATACAATTTTCTTCCTACAGGCGAATTCGAGTACACAATTACCAACGGTGTTGTTGATGACAATAGCCGCAGCTTTTTCTCGCGTACCAGCTTCAATTACGGATTATCGCAGTATATGACAATTGGAGGCGGTCTTGAGTATCTGGAGTCGTTGCAAGCAGACAGGGCGATGCCCTATTTTAAGACCTCCATAGGGCTCGCCCCAGGCCTTTTATTTTCAGGAGAGTATATATACGGCGTTAAATCCGACGGTATGCTGAGTTACCGCATGCCTTCAGATCTGAGTTTTGACCTGAACTATACGCGGTACAAAAAAGGACAAATTGCAGTTGCAACTAACAACCTTGAAGAAAAAAAAATAGCTATGTCAAAGCCGTTCAGGTTCGGGAATTATATGGTGTTTTCACGGCTTAATGTCAGTCAGTTTGTCCTTCCAAAATCTAAATTTACAACTGCTGATCTTATCCTTTCCGGTTCTGTAATGGGAGTAAATACGAGTTTAATTACAAACGGACTGTTTTTCAATTCATCAAACCCGTTTATATTCAGCAGCCTGGTGCTTTCTTTCAGCCTTCCTGAAAGGTTTGTCATCCGGCCGCAGATTCAGTACGATTTCCACAGGAACAGCATCCACTCATTAAGACTTGAATTGGAAAAGCAGTTTTTTGGCACAACCAGCCTGAACGCAGTTCTGCAAAACAATTTTATTACACATTCTGCCAGCATTCAGGTGGGCTTCCGCTACGAACTTCCTTTTGCACAGACCGGTGCCTCTGCTTATTCCGGAGAGAATAGTACAACACTGGCTCAATGGGTGAACGGCAGCCTGATGTATGACCATAATACGAACTATATAAAAACCAACAACCGCGCAATGACAGGCAAATGTGGACTTATAATACTCCCCTACCTTGATTTTAATGGAAACGGAAGCTACGATTCAGGCGAGCCGAAAATTCCGGGGATCAACCTCCATATTAACGGAGGTCAGATTGAAAGAAATGAACGGGATACAACAATCCAGGTTTTTGATCTTGAGCCTTACACTAATTACTTTATTGAGATAGCCAGCACCAGTTTTGATAATGTTTCGTGGCACATAGATAATCCTGCAAAGAATGTATCTATTAATCCCAACGAGTTCAAGCTAATTGAGGTCCCGATTGAAGTAAGAGGTGAAGCTTCAGGCATGATCTATCTTAATGAGACTGGGGGCAAAAGGGGGCTTGGACGCGTTTATGTCTGTTTCTACGACAGCCTTTCCAGGCTTGCAGGGCGTGTACTTTCAGAAGAGGACGGCTATTTCAGTTTTCTTGGACTTAAACCCGGCTCTTATACGGCACGGATAGATTCCAGGCAGCTGAACCTTATACAAATGACTTCCACACCAGCTGAACTGCATTTTTATGTCCGGCCCGGCCTGGAAGGAGATGTTGTGGACGGTCTCGAATTTTTGCTCGAACGAAAACAGAGTGTCAGCGGAAATTAAAATGCCTTTAATTATTAAGGCATGTCTTATTTCATAAGAATAAACTTTTTAGCCGAAGTATTTTCCCCCGATTCAAGCATGTAAAAATATACACCGCTTGGGATGTTACTTCCGTCAAATCTGACTGAATAATCACCTGCGGGCTTGTACGCGTCAAGAATAACGGCAACTCTTTCCCCCAGAATATCATACACCGCAAGCCTAACAGCGCCGTCCTGTTTTACCGAATAATTTATTGTTGTCTGTGAGTTAAAGGGATTGGGGTAGTTCTGCGAAAGTGAAAATTCATGAACGGCAAAAGGATCTTCATTTGTTACCAGTTTATATTCAGCCTGAACTACCGGGCCCTGGCTATAAAAAGTATCATTACCATTGTTATAACTTAGGGGAAATCCTGATGATGCAGGTAACCATCCATTATTTTCCCAGTGAAAACTTTCTCCTCTTACGGCATTTCCATTGTTATCATAAATGTAAGCAGTTTTGTCAACATTTATCCATGCCTGATTTTTCCAGTTTTGATTAACATCAGAAAGCATGCTGCCGTTACTATCAAATGTCCAGATATTTCTGAAACTGTTAACCCAGGCATCATTCACCCACGATTCCAAGGTATATAATGAAGTATCGCCGTCAGCTGTGTATAAGTATGTTGATCTGCTGGAATTATTCCACTGATTGTTAAGCCACCATTCGGAAATCTGTGTCAACTGCCTGTTATTGCTGTCATAGGTCTGGGTACTTCTGCCATAATAAACCCATGCATTATTAGTCCAATCTTCATAAAGGTGTGTTAGCATATTCCCGTTAATATCGTATGTATAAGTTAATCTTAATTCATATACCCAGGCACCATTTTCCCATTCCTCACGGATGCAGCTAAGCATTTGGCTGTTGTTATCGTAAGTGTACGCATCCCGCTCAATGTTCACCCAGATGCCGTTTCTCCATGCTTCAGCAAGGATAGTTAGCATATTTCCATTATTATCAAAAGTGGAACTTCTCCTTGAAATATTAATCCACGATTCATTTTCCCGGACCTGATAGATGACGCCAGCCCGAAAACCATTTACATTATAAGTAAAGATATATCTTTCAGATGCTTCCCATTCACCGTTTTGCAATCGTTCGGAAAGTTGAGAAATTACCTGATCATTATTATTATATGTTTCAATTATTCTGCTGAGAACTACCCATTTGCCGTCAGTCCAATTTTCATGAATATAAGCAACCACGTTTCCGTTATTGTCGTAAATTCTTCTGGTTCTATAGACATTTGCCCATGAGCCGTTTTTGAGCTCTTCATTTGTTTGTGATGTCAGATTACCTTTGCTGTCATAGGTATAGGTATATCTTTGGTTGTAATAAAATACAATTTTAACAGGCACGTACCTGCCTTTTTTTAACTGTTTTTTAAGAGGCTGTTTAATTTTCTTCAAAAACCTGTCGGATTCTTTCTCATTCGAGTAGCCAGGGAGTAAATGTCTTGTTTCAATCAGGGAGTAAGGATCTGCAGCAGGCTGCATAAGTTTTGATTTCAATTCCTGAGTGTATAAACCGGTCTGCAGTAATGCAAGTAAGATACAAAGAAATAAAAGGCTTTTCATCTGAACTCCAAATTGATTCAGAATTTATTATCCGGTCAGTATATTACCTGTTTAAGAAAAGACTTCCTTATTGATTTCAGGAATTTTGATGTGAAGGCGCACATTAATTTTCAGTTACAATATAATTATAAAAATAATCTAAGTACAATCACTAATGGAGTCCTTACTGCATACTTATGATTTGCATCATAAGGTTGAGAATTGTGAATTCATAAACTAATTTATGTTTGGAATATTATTTACATAACTAAACTATTTAGAAAAATTTCCGAATTAATGATTAATACCAGCAGTTGCGGTATTGCCGGGGATGAACTATATAGTCATTACGGCGTGCAAAATTTATAAATCTAAAGTCTATTTATTAAAGAAGGTACATTTCTTATGTAAGGAGTTAAAGTTTATGCAGTTAAAATTTGCCCCGTCTGCTGTATGCTGCAGCGGGATTAAAACCACTGCCGCATTTGCTGCGGCAGTGGTTTTAATCACCTCTGTTTTTGGTCTCAGCATTTTTCTTTCTCTCGGCTATGCAGCATGGCTGCTTTATATTGTTCCGCTTATTTTTATATCATTCATAAGCAGAAAACCTCTTTTTACTTACCTGGTTCTAATGCTGTGCATTCTGGCCATGGGAGCTGAATATTTTTTCAGCCGGTCCGGCCTGCACCCGCCCATAGCTCTTTACAACAGAATTACCGGAATTGCCGTATTTGTATATCTCACCTATATTCTAAACTACAAAAAATCTCTTGAAAACAGGCTTGTTGAAAGCGAAGACCTTTTCAGAATTACTTTTGAGCAGGCAGGCGCCGGAATTATTCACACTGATATAAAGGGACAGTGGATAAGAATAAATGATAAGTTCTGTGAATTTGTGGGACACGCGCGCGAGGAGTTCAAAACGTTAGTGCCTGCAGATATTATTCACCCGGATGACCTGAATAAAGAGGTAAAGCTAAGGAAAAAATTGCTTTCAGGAGAAATACCTTTCTATAAAATGGAGAAGAGGTATATAAAAAATGATTCGTCAATTGCATGCACTATTTTTACTTGTACGATGCATAAGACCGCTTCAAATCTTGTATTTTTAGTTGGCGTAGTTGAAGATATTACTGAAAGAAAAATTTCTGAAGAAGAAATAAAAAACAGCGAAAGCCTGCTTAAACAAATACTGGAGCTAATGCCGGTAGGAATTTGGCTTTTAAATAGTGCCGGGGAGATAGCACATTCTAACCCAAGCGCAACTAAACTCTGGTCGGGTGCAAGATATGTTGGAATTAATAACTTCAGTGATTTTAAGGGCTGGCGGGCTGATTCAGGTGAACCGATGGGACCCCATGACTGGGCAGCAGCAAGGGCAATTGAAAAAGGTGAAACACACTTAAATGAGCTAATAAATATTCAGTGCTTTAACGGCCAGCGCAAAACAATTTATAATTCCGCAATGCCTTTGAGAGAAAACAACGGGAAAATTATAGGCGCAATTGCAGTTGACCAGGATATTACGGATCTGATGAGAGTTGAACGGGAGTTAAAGATCAGTGAGGAGAAATTTCGCACAATTGCTGAAACTATGCCGCTTATTGTATGGACTGCAGAACCGGATGGTAAGTTTGATTACCTGAATCAGCGGAGCCTGGAGTTCACAGGCGCAAGCTTTGAAGACGTTATGGGGTTTGGATGGCATAAATTCCTCCATCCTGAAAGTGCCGGCTGTACATTGGAAAAATGGAAGGAATCCATTGAAACAGGAAATATTCTCGAGGATACTTCACTCCTTAGGAGATATGACGGACAGTACCGCTGGTTCCTCTCGCGCTCTGTGCCCCTAAGGGACTGCAAAGGCAATATTATTAAATGGTTCGGAACTGCTACTGAGATCCACGAGCAGAAAGAAACTGAAAAAAAATTGCAGGAAGCTTTGAAGAAACTGGAAAGATCCAACCAGGATCTTGAACAGTTTGCTTATGTTGCAAGCCACGACCTTAAAGAACCTCTGAGAATGGTTAAAAACTACATGCAGCTGCTTGAAAAAAAATATAAGGGAAAGCTTGATGAAAGCGCCCAAACCTATATCAATTTTGCGGTAGACGGTGCAGCAAGAATGAATGATCTAATAAGTGATCTGCTGCTGTATGCTAAAGTATCATCAAAACCCAAGGAATTTGAGATGGTTGATCTTAATCAGACTGTTGAGGAGGTTATGAAAGATCTGCAGTTGGCAATAAAAGAAAGCAGCGCAGAAGTTCATTATTCTGATCTTCCTTTTGTTATGGCAGACCGTTTACAAATAAGACAACTTTTTCAGAACCTGATGCAGAATGCAATTAAGTTCAGAAATTCAGAAAACCCGGTAATTGAGATCAGATCGGAAAAGATATCCGGACAATGGCTCATCATGGTAAAAGATAATGGTATTGGCATAGACCCTCAGTTCAAGGAAAGGATATTTGTCATTTTCCAGCGACTGCATGAGAGGGATAAATACCCGGGAACTGGAATTGGCCTCGCCATATGCAAGAAGATTGTTGAACACCATGGCGGCAGGATATGGGTGGAATCCGAGCCCGGGAAGGGAACAGCTTTTTATTTTGCAATTCCAGGGTGAGAATAGTCTGATGTATGCCGAAGAAAGGAGTGAAATTAAAATGACATTCCAGAGAACTGATAAATCAGCCGCAATTAATTATTAAAGATCCCGCGGGAAATATTAGTGCATATATGGATTTTTAACCTTGATAGTACTGCCTGAGTTAATTACTCTATTATTGACGCTTTGATATTTTGTGCATTATAATATGAAGGAGATTAATAATGAACGTAACAATTATCGGAACAGGCAATATGGCTGAGGGAATTTCCACCAGGCTTCTCTCGGGCGGCAATAATGTAACTTTTGTAGGGCATAAGGATAAAGAAGCCGACAGTCTGGTTAGCAGGCTTACCTCCCAGGCTTCGAAAGGTTCATCGGTAAAAGCATCCTCTCCCGGAAGCAGCATCCAGGATGATGTAGTTGTTCTTGCCATTCCATTTGAGGCGGCAAATTCCGTATTAAGGGATTACGGCCAGCAGCTTCAGGGGAAAATTGTAGTAGATATTACAAATCCCCTTAATCAGAACTACGACGCTCTTGTTACAAAGCCAGGCACATCGGCTGCAGAGGAGCTCCAGAAACTTCTGCCCGGCGGGGCAAAACTTGTAAAGGCATTCAATACCACATTTGCCGGCACTCTTAAAAAAGGTGAAGTTGCCGGACAAAAGCTTGACGTATTTATTGCAGGTGACGACCCTCAGACAAAGAAAACTATAAGCGGTCTTATAGAATCGGGAAACATGAGGCCGATTGATGCAGGACCTCTTCAGAGAGCCCGCGAGCTGGAAGGAATTGGTTTACTGGTAATAACGCTCCAGGGTACACTTAAAACCAATTTCATGAGCGCAATAAAGATTTTATCCTGAGTCCGGGACTCATATTCCCCGATTAGATATTGAGAAAGTATACTTCCCAGAACCGCTTCCTGAAGTCCTCTTTCTCATAAAATAAAAGCTCAAAAAAGCAGTATTGCTTCCTTTGAGCTTTTATTTTGAACCTGTGTTTATTCGGGGACACTCAACATTAAAATCCCTTTTCATCGGCTGAGGGTCCGTATATTGAAGGCACGGCTATATCGTTTAGCCTCATATACACCGTCAGCTGCCCGCGGTGATGAACCAGGTGGTTAATAGTCTGCCCTACGCTTTCTTTTTTGGAAGAGCTGAAAAGAAGAAGTCCGTTGTCTTTTAATGAGAATGTTTCAGAAAGATCCTCATCAGAAGCATTTTTCAAAACGTTTTTGGCTCCCAGCAAATTTTCTTCAAAATATTTTACCAGTTCCGCAGTGGTTTTTGGCTTAAAGTGAGTATAAGTCGCAAAATCAATTTCTGATACTTTTACTATATCGGTTATCCATTTGGGTATTTCCGCAATCAGAAATGCAAGATCGCCCAGAGTCATAGATTTATTATGCGGCTTCCAGCTGGCGAGCTCCATTGGAATTCTCTCAAGACATTTGCGCGTGGAAACGGCTTCGGCTTCCAGTTCCTCCATATACTCATGTGCCATGGTTTCTTTCATATTTTCACTCCTTAAATTGTTTCACTTAAATAAAATATAGTCATATGCTTAAGCAATATTATATACCTAACACGTGCATAAATCAATAATATTCATTTTACCCATAAATTCAGGAGCAATCTGATCTGGTCTTCACTGTCTGGTATGCGACCAGTTTGAATGCGCCAGCTTCCAGTCGCCATTTATAAGGCGGTAGACTTCTGTTGTATTCCATTTGTCCTTCTGCCCGTCTTCGGAATACCCGGTAAAATTAAAAGTAAGTATGGCAGTATCGCCATAAAGCTGGATGCAGGGGTTTAATAACTCATAGCTTGGGAAACTGAATGTTCCATTGAAAGAAGCAAAATATTCGCGAAATTCTTTTATGCCGGTTACGCGTTTTTCAATGTTCGGATCAAAGTATGTTATGTCTTCGGCGGCAATGTCCACAAATCCAAACGTATCGCCGGTCTTCCAGCGGTCGAGCGCTCCCTTTTCCTTGTTGATAATTATTTCTTCACTGTGTTCATCCAGGTGAACCATAGCTATACTCCTTTGCTATTGAGTGGATAATAAGACGAATTAATTTGATGTAAAGCACGGCACAAAATTAATAACTTATTGACTCTGCTTCAATCAGCTTTTCTGAAGAAATTCCAGAACCCTGCTGTTGTAAAACTGAGGGTTTGCCAGCTGCATGGAATGCGAGGAATCGGGAACAGTTGTAAGCTCGCTTTCAGGCATCAGGCGGTGGAGCTCGTCAATAATCAGATGAAACATGCGGGGACTCCTCTCCCCTTTCAGCAGTAGTACGGGGCACTTTACTCTTTTTATCTCATCATGTGTAATAAGAGGCATATAGTCCGGCGCAAGAGTCTCGGCTTTCATTTCTTCGGCATTGTCAAGCATAAGGCCTTTGGCTTTTGGAGAGAGGCGGGCAAATGTGCCAGGCCCCATAACGCCGTCAATAAAATAGCTAACACCTTCTTCCATTCTGTTTTCTGTAAATGCCTTTCTTGCCGGCTCAAACGCGTTCTGGGCAAATTCCTTTAAGAGTTCACGACCCCCTTCAAGATCGTTTAACCAGGGGATCATCGGCGGTTCACCAAGGACAAGACTCCTTGCAAAACCCGGGTGCCGGGTTTCCAGATACAAAGAAACATAAGCTCCATAGGATGTACCTACCAGATGCACAGGTGCAGCTCCAAGTGCCGTAATAAACGTATAAAGGTCATCTGCATGGAGTGGTATCGAATAATCAAGCCCGTCACCTGTCCACTTGTTCGGGTAATGATACCTTCTGCTGTATGAGATTACACGGAAATGCTTCGAAAATGGTTCCATCTGAAAATTCCAAGTGCGGAAATCCCCCACGCTGCCATGAACAAGTATTACGGGAATACCATTCCCTTCTTCAATATAGGTCAGCTCAGCACCGTTTACAGAAATGCTTTTTAAGTTTTGAATTTCGTCCATTTTTTTCTCCGGAATAACTTTCAATTAAAAAATATAAATTAAAAGTTAAAAAGTGAAGAAGATAAAAGTGAGGGCATAATTTATCCATCGGCCTTATTCCGGTTACAGGCAGGCAGAATAAAGCCGTTACGAATGATGATGATTAACTTTGCAGTAATTACAGTTTATTTATCCCTTTCATCCAGAATGGCCAGAAGCTCGCTGTAAATATGGCTTTCCAGATCCTGTGCTACCTCAAGCTGATCTTTAATTATCTCCTCAACAGGACGCCTGGATATTTCCGTAAGATGATTCTTCATATATTCAATCTGCACCATCCTTCTTTTTGATAATACCTGCTTATCAATAAATTCGTTGAATTCCCTTATGGCTCTCGACATGGCTTCCCTGACCAGAACATCCTGGTTCGGAGGAATAACAGCTGATTCGCCAGGACTTTCAAACGTCTTGTGCGACCTTACGGAATTCAGCAGAAATTCTCTCTGCTCATCTTTATAGGAATTAGGAACAAAAGACATGGGACTGATGGCACTTTGTAAATCGTCCACATTCTGCAGCAGAACCCTTATCCTTTCTTTCTGATACGTATTCATAACACCTCCATAATATTATGAAATTAATTATGGTTTTATGTTTATTAAACGATATTCAGTAAGAACAGACAGCACATCCCCTTGTGCCCAAAACAACTTACCAAGTCCCTTTTATTCTTACAAGGCGTTAAAACAGTACCGTTTAAATGAAAATATTGACTCTGAAGTTTTAATGTGATAAGTTTTGAAAAGCCTATCCCCGGTTCATTGGATCTGTCATAATTTCTTGTTTAATAAATCCGGAGTACAGATGTTACAGATTAAAGCTCTTCTCCTAATGTTATTCTATTTATTTACTGTTTCAGCAAGCGCACAAGACAAGGCAGTAAAGCTTCCTCCGCCTCAGAAAGAGATCGGGAAGCCGCTTATGCAGGTCTTAAACCTCAGGCAGTCTACACGCGCTTTCAGTCCTCAGACTCTTTCAATGCAGGATATGTCGAACCTGCTATGGGCTGCATTTGGAATCAACAGAAGCGAATCGGGCAAGAGAACCGCTCCTTCGGCCAGGAACTGGCAGGAAATTGACATTTACGCCGCGACTGCAGAAGGGATGTTTCTTTACAACGCAAAGGATCATTCGCTTATTAAGGTTTCAGGTGAAGACCTGAGGGCGCTTACGGGAAAGCAGGATTATGTAAAGGATGCTCCGCTTAATCTCGTTTATATAGCTGATATGTCAAAAACAGGAGATTCCCCGGGTGACGACAGGCTTATTTATACCAGTGCCGACTGCGGCTTTATTGCACAGAACGTTTATTTATATTGTGCATCTGAGGGACTTGGAGTTGTAGTGCGCGGTATGGTTGACAGGGATGCCCTTTCAAAGAAGCTGAATCTGAGACAGGATCAGAAAATCATCCTTTCGCAGACTGTGGGATACATGAAGAAATAGTTTACATGCAGCCGAAGGCAGTCGTCAGGAAACGGTTCCTTACAACCCGGTTCCTGACACGGCCTCGAAGGCTGTTTATTTCAGCGTTACAATTTCAGCTTCAATTTTCCCATTATCTATTCTCAGCAGCCCGGCCGTTACAGGCAGGCGGAAGCGTACGGGTCCGGCACTGCCGGGATTAAAGTATAAAACCCCGTTTTCATTTTTAATAACGGCTTTATGTGAATGTCCGTATATTACAATGTCAACTTTGTTTTCTGCCGGGTCAATTGTAAGATCAGAAATATTGTGAAGGATCAGGATTTTTTTATTCTCAAGCTCAACATATTCTCTTTCTTTCAGCTTTTGGGCCCAGTAATCCACATTCCCCCTTACTGCAACAGTATCTTTATATTTTCTTAATTCCTCAAGAACGGACTCTTTTCCCACGTCACCTGCATGAAGTATCATTTTGCAGTTTTTGAATAATTCTTTTATCTCTTCACGCAGAAGTCCGTGCGTATCTGATATCACTCCTATCAGTGTCATACTTCCCTGATTTAATTAATAAAAAAAAAGACAGGCTGAAAGTGCCTGTCCTTAAATATACGATTGTTACACATTTTATTGTGCAGTATTGCCTGTTAAAGTTACCTGCATGGAAGAAGGGGTATGATAGCCTTTTTCCACGATCTGGTCTTTTTTGAAGACAGCCCACTGCGGCATGCGGTACAGGTTCTTGGTCATATGATAGAGTTCAAGAGCGCTGTTGCCTATGAACAGGTAGACTGTTTTCTTCGGGTTATACGGGTTCGGATAAGCGGCGAAAAGTCCGTCATCGGAACTCCCGTAAACCTTTCCGTTCCAGTTAAAGAAGTTCTTCCCTGCCTTAATGTCCAGCTTTTCAATTACTTTTTGCATCAGGCCGTTTTCAGAAGCGCTGCCTAAAATTACAAGATCGTTCTCTGAAAGGTCCTTAGTATCAACTTCATTATCTTTTTTAATTGGAAGCAGAATTTCAGTAAACTTGTCGGCAGCCATCTTCTGGAATCTCTGTGCCAGAGTATGGTTAGCCTCAATTTCCCTTGCTGTCCCGTATACGATAAGAGTTGTCGCAAAATCATCTGTAAAATTACTGAATGTATAAACGTATTCCCTTTCAACAGGAACGTCATTACCGGCGTTGAAGGTCAGTTTTTCGGGTTTATCCTTAAGCCTGAAAGAAAACGTATTATTCTGGTCTGTAACTTCAACTTTCTTCCATACCTGCTCTTTGCCGGTCTCAATCATGACTGTTGAGAGGAAGTGATAAGGCTTATTGTCCTGGTTAACATTCAGAGTTACAATCCATCCGTCACCTTCGGCATTTGACGAAGCAGAAATCTTCAGCTGGGGCAGGTCGCTTCTTGAAATCCACTGGCCTACAAAAGAATCCAGTTTCTTAGAGCTTACGTTTTCTATCGTGCTGACAAAATCCTTTGCGGTAATTTCCTTTTCTTTATAGGCGTCGTGGAATTTGTTCATCGCCTTGCTGAAGAGATCATTACCCAGAAGCAGGCGGAGCTGGTGCAGAAGGTAAGTTCCACGGATCCTGGGGATCTGGTACTGCTTATACTCATTATAAGCTGTTGCGGCCTCATCGGGTGCAACAGTTCCTTCGCGCCGCATAGTATAAAGGAGCCGTGAATTAAGTTCAGCAAGCTCATCCCTGAGGAAATTTGAAGCCTTAGCATAACCTGAAGGCATGGAGTTCAGCATATTCCAGTATGCTGCAGTGCCGCTTATGAACCAGTTTACCCTGTCTGAAGAAGGATAGACCGTATTGTGCCATAAAGAGGCCTTATCGAACGAGTAAGATTCTTTCAGGTCATCAAGAGCCGGAGAAAGCTCATCTTGTTTGGCAGCTTTCTGCTCTTTCTGATGTAATGCCATCAGCTTATCGGTAAAGAGAATCGGGTTAATTACAGAATATCCGAGCGACAGGTGCGGTATTGCACCTGGCAGATCAGGCACTCTTCCGTTTTCATTTATAAACATTTCACGCAAAGTAACTTTCCCGTAATTGGCAAAAAACATCATATGCTCTGCCATTTCGGAAGTTGTCACCTTTCCGTCACATGCATGCGGACGGTTAATGGGAGAAGAGTTCCAGAGATTAAATGCTGCATTGGCATCAATTTTACCGTAATTTTCTTCGTAGAACTTTGTAAAAACAACATCGCGGTTAACTGGCCTGAATGCCAGGTCATAAGGGGCATTGTCATCGTTAACGATATATTCTTTTCTTACGTCGAGTGATTTATTATTGTTATCGCTCCAGTACCAGTCCTTCTGTCCGTTGTAGAAATCGTTTTTAGAGCTGCGCCATACCTTATATTTATTTGTTCCCAGAATAAGTATTGCAATCTCATCTGTCTTTGTGTCTGCAATAAGCCAGTCGTTTGTATAAAGGCCGTTGTTTTTCGTTGTCATTATGTTTACAACGTCATCAATGCTTTTAGAATACTGCGCTGCCTTGCGGATACGGTTCGACTGCGGGATGCCGTCAGGATTATACGGGGTCTGGCCTACCGTGGTCTCTCCGATCATAATACCGGCTTCATTAATATAAAAGTCGGCTCCTGAATGAATGCCGCCGGGGTAGGTCTCATAAACAAGGCGGTTGCCCTTTGAAGGTTTAACATCTACTATAAAATTCCAGTGCGGACCGGTATATCCGTTCCACATAAACAGCTGTCCGAAAACAATTCTGTTGTCCTTTGAAGCAGATTTTGTAGCAAGGAAGCTTGAGCACTTATGGAGCTTATCCTGAAGAGAAAGTTCATCTTCAGCTGCAAGGAAGCTTTTACCTGTAAGAGGATTTGCCGTATTATGCAGTGCGTCTGCTGCATAGTCGAGGTCGATAGAGGAATTAAGTGCAACTATATCGATCAGGTCTGGACTCTTTCCGAAGAGGCTGATACCGGCCTTTCTGGCACCTTCGGCAATACCCTTCATTTCAGTCAGGTATTCCTCTTCATATCTTCTCAGCATAATTGCATCGGCCGAAAAGCGGATATCATTCCAGCCCTGCTGCGGGTTTGCAGTATTTTTCTTTATGGCAAGCTTATTTATAAATTCTTTAATTTCTTCGGCGGCAAGGTATCCGTACTGAAAACCTCTTTGGTAAGGCTCTCCTTCAATATGCACGAAAATCCATCCTTTATCCTCGAAGCGGAAAGCATTTCCGTACCATTTAACAGTTTCCATCGGGATGTATTCTGAAATATCGCTCACCTCTTCAAGGCGCACGTCATCAAACCATACGCTGCCTTTGGCTCCCCCGTTATAACCCAGGTTGAGGGAAATTCTGTCTTCTTTTGTAGTCGCAATAAATATAGTTTCAATTTTCTGCCATTCAGATGTGCTTCCGAGTGCAGGTGAATGGTTTGTAAAAGGGAATGACTGCATTGTAATGCAGGCGGCAACCGGAGTCGGATACTGGTCAACCGGGTTTGTATAAGCGCTTTCAGTTTTCACCCAGGCGCTCAGACGGTACAGGCCGCCTATTTTAAGTCCGACCTGGCCGGAGACAACAGAGGTGCGGCTGAAGTCCTTATTAGTTACAAGAAGGCTTGAATTTCCCTCGTGCACTGTTCTGGAGTCAAGCATTACCTGTGCATCACCTTTTAAGTCACTCTGCCAGTCTGAAGGTTTATTCTCTGAAGTTTTCTGTTCAAAACCGGGGTTAGAAATCTGAAGTTTTTCTGCCTGTGCATTCAGAAGTCCTGAAGCCCATGGCAGGAATAAAACAGATAGTAGAAGTAGCTTTGTCCGATTCATTTTGCTCCCTGTTAAATACTTACTGTATATATTTTTACGGCATTTGAAAAATTAAGACAAGAAACGTTTCCATGCAATATTTTTCTGAAAATATAAAATTATGGGGGCGGGGTTCAGAAAGAGGAGTCATTCCCATGGTAAGGATGACTCCTGATTTCTAAAAATACTTTATAAAGCCAGGTGATTAAGAAAATTCGAAATGATTGTATTCATCTGTTCAAATTCTATCAAGAACGCATCGTGCCCGTATGGGGAATCTATTTCAGCATATTCAGCCATTGGAATAAGCTCTGCAATTTCTTTCTGCTCCTCAGCCGGATAAAGGACGTCGGTATTTATTCCTATTGATAATGCCGGAGTCGCAATACTTGCCAGAACATCTTCCACCGGTCCCCTTTTATAGCTCAGGTCATGCAGATCCATAGCATCAGAAAGATACAGATATGTATTGGCGTCAAAGCGTTCGACCAGTTTTTTCCCCTGATAATTAAGATAGCTCTGAACCTGAAAAAGGTTTTCACTATTAAAATAATCCGAGTTGTTATTTAATTTTTCTCTTCTGAATCTTTGGTTAAAAGACGTGTAGCTGCGGTAGGTAATCATGGCAATCATTCTTGCCAGTTCAAATCCTTTAAGGGGCTGTTCCGTATAGTTTCCGTTATTCCAGGCGGGATCGAACTTAATTGCGTTTCTGGCAGCGTCATTAAGCCCAATTGCCCAGTCGCTATGCCTGGCAGTAGTTGCAATTGGAATAATTGAAGTAAGAAGATCAGGATACATTACAGCCCATTCAAGAACCTGCATTCCGCCAAGGGATCCTCCTGCAACAGTAACAAGTTTATTTACACCCAGATGCCTGATTAGTTCATGCTGCACTTTTACCATATCCCTTACGGTGACCGTAGGGAAGCTGCACCTGTAGCTTTTGCCAGTCTGTTTATTTATGCTTGTTGGTCCCGAAGTCCCGTAACAGCTGCCCAGAATATTCGAGGAGATGACGAAATATTTATCCGTGTCAAAAGCCTTGCGGCTTCCGATGAGATTATCCCACCAGCCCGTCTTTCCAAAATTCATTCTGCTGTATTTAATTAAGCAATCCGGATCACTCTCCGGATTGCTCTCCAACCGGTTTAATTTTCCAGCAGCATGCGCGTTGCCAGTAAGGGCATGGCAGATTAAAATTGCATTATCTTTCGCGTCATTAAGGCGGCCGTAGGTCTGATAAGCAACTTTAACGTGTGTTAATTCAGCTCCGGTTTCAAAATGCAGCGGATTCTGCTCGCTGTACAGATCCGCAAACTTTGTAACCGGAGTAAGAGTATTGGTTTCCGCTGTTTCGTTTAGTATTCTCATATTCCGAGTTTTTGTTTTATTTTACCGCTGCATTAAGCTTTACTGCTGCATTAAGCGCCTGATTAAAATCTTCCTTTATATCGTCAATATGTTCAAGTCCCACAGACACTCTTATCATATCTGCCGATACACCGGCCTCGAGCTGTTCCTGTTCAGAAAGCTGCTGGTGTGTTGTGGAAGAAGGGTGGATAACCAGTGTCTTGGCGTCGCCCACGTTTGCAAGGAGGCTTGCAAGTTTCACATTGTTAACAAAAGCCTTACCTCCTTCAAGCCCCCCCTTTACTCCGAAGGCGAGCATAGAGCCAGCCTGTCCCCTGCGCAGGTATTTCTTTGCGTTTTCATGAGAAGGATGGCTTTCAAGTCCGGGGTAAAGCACCCAATCTACCCTCTCATCCTTTTCAAGCCACTTAGCAAGTTCAAGGGCGTTATAGGAATGTCTTTCCATTCTGAGTGAGAGGGTTTCAAGTCCCTGCAGGAGCAGGAATGAGTTAAACGGGCTGATGCATGGGCCAAGGTCGCGCAGGTTTTCAACTCTTGCTCTTATAATAAAGGCGATATTGCCGAAAGGTGATTTTGTTCCGAATACGTCAGAGAATACGATGCCGTGGTAGCCCGGGCTTGGCTCGGTAAACATGGGGAATTTGCCGCTTGCCCAGTCAAATTTTCCTGAATCAACGATAACGCCGCCAATTGAAGTGCCGTGGCCGCCGATCCATTTTGTGGCAGATTCAACTAATATATCGGCTCCGAAGGAAATCGGATTTGCAAGATATCCGCCTGCGCCGAAAGTATTATCCACAATAAGAGGGATTCCGTTTTTATGGGCAAGATCTGCAATAGCCTTAAGATCAGGAATGTTTAATTTCGGGTTACCAATTATTTCAATATAGAGGGCTTTGGTTTTGCTGTCAATCAGTTTTTCATATTTTTCAGGTTCATAGCCGTCAACAAATTTTACGTCAATGCCGAGCCTGGGCAAAGTCACCTTGAAGAGGTTGTAAGTTCCGCCGTAGAGGGAGCTGGAAGAAACTATATTATCCCCCTGCTGGGCGATTGTAGCAAGTGTAATTGTTGTAGCAGCCTGGCCCGATGAGACTGCAAGAGCAGCAGCGCCGCCTTCCAAGGCTGCAATACGCTTTTCGAATACGTCTGTAGTAGGGTTCATGATCCTGGTATATATATTGCCGAATTTGCCGAGAGCAAATAAGTCAGCAGCATCCTTGGCGTCGTCAAAGACATAGCTTGATGTCTGGTAGATTGGAACTGCGCGTGATTTAGTTACCGGATCGACTTCCTGGCCAGCATGAAGCTGCAGGGTTTCGAATTTATATCTGTTAGTACTTCCCATTTATTTCTCCCATTGTTTTTCTCACTGTCTAGAATATATATTTAATTATAACCGGTTAATCCATTTTGGCAAAAAAAAAACCGGCTTCATTGCTGAAGCCGGTTTTTAATACATGTAAATATGCGCAGCCGACGTCAGCTTCCCAAAGGAATCATCATAATACACATCCACATTGCGCTATTTAATTTAATCTTTTTCAAAGTTCGCCGGCTGATTTTATATTAAAACTTAATTAATCTCTTTGTTTTATAAATTACAACGTAACACATAAAAACTTATTTGTCAATATGTATAATTGGATTTTTTGTCGGCAAATGCAAATTAATTCATTTTTATGCATAACTTATGAGTCATACCGTAAACTATAGATATCGAACTGCTGAGGCGGTCTCCGGCACATTTATTATAATTGGTCTAACCAGCCCTGGCTGAATTACGGGCAGACAGGCATCAGGAAAAAGGCAATTAGATCCTATTGAAATTAGTCCACAATTTCATGCAATCTATTCAATTTTAACTTCTCTTTCAGATACATAACTGACATAATAATATAATATTATTTATTCCCTCCTATACAAAACAGAGCATAAATAATATTTACGAATACACATAAATACATCATAACTTTAACATTGCGACACCCTTTCATTAAAGCAGTGCATATAAATATTCCGTTAACATTTTACAATACTCATTAGTATCCACAAGATATAAATATAAATTCATCAATCATCCTTAAAGCATTAAACTGCATAGTTAATTATGTACACACATACTATTCCGTTCATGCATTCTGCTAAGTACCTTTATAACAATGCTTAAGCAAATGCTCCTTATTATCTGCATGAATTCGCAGGCATTACCGGTTATAAATTGATAATGTATATGCAGTGAGAAACAATTTTTCTATGCATCGGTTTTTCATACTGCCGGTTAAAAATAGCAGCATCACACCTATACAATACGTGTTTATATACAGTTATATGCAGATTTCCTGAAGTAATTTCGACAACATTCGGGCTACTTATTATTTTATATGGAGTTACACAAATCCTCTGCTTTAATGGTTTCAATGCAGTACCGCAACAGTATTTTGCAATGAACTATATACATATCTTCTTTTGTGTTAGTTAAGAAACAAAAGCTACATGCATTAAATTAAATGTCGCTATCAATTGATGAGTAATAATTTTATAGGCTATAATATCTTTAGGAAAGTGCAGGATCTACTTATCAGTGTAATTCTTTTGACGGGCTTTTATGCTGATACTGTAAGTGTCTTCTAAATTTCTTACATCAAGTTCAGATGCAGTAAAGAATTTAAGGTGAAGCTGTGAAGCCTGCTTAAGCACCGCTCCCAGGCGTTCACGCGATGTGCAGTAATATGAAGTGCTGTCTATTCCTTCTGAAATCCTGTGTCCGTAGAACACCGCAACGCGGCTGCTGTCGGAGGCTTCTTTAAGCATGCCGTATATCGATTCAAGCGGCACACTATAGCTGTTGTCGATGCCTGTTGCCTGAAGAATTCTTGTCCTTCCCCATGAATATAGCTTTATGTTATTACCGTAAGATGTTGCTCTTAGTACTCTGAAGTATTTTAAGAGTGCCTCATCTGTTTCGGAATTTCTTGACCCGTTGGGGTAGGCAAAGGATTCGGGATAAAATCCTTTTGCATGCATGGAGTCCAGGGCCGGCAATATTTCGTTTCTAATATAACTTTCAATCCCGTAATCCATATAATAAAGGACTGCATCCTTATGGGTAAATGAATGACATGCTATCTCATGCCCGTCTTCTTTTAATATTTTCAGCTTTTGGATTTTTTCTTCATTAAGCAGGCAGAAGTTGCACACATAAAACGTGCACTTTGCATTATATTTTTTGAACAGATCCCGGGCACTGAACCATTCATCAACCGAATTGTCATCCCATGTAATTGCCACTCCCCCGATGCCCTTGTAATGGAAATTATATCCGCTATTATCCACTATCTCGTTTATCCTGACGTCGCAGGAATAAACCGAAAAGACAGTTGCAAGCAGCAGCAAAGAGATGCAGATTCTAGGAAGCTCTTTTTTAAACGTAATCATATATAAGGTGATTAATAACAAAAAGCCCCGGGAAAGCCGGGGCTTTTTGTTAAGGTTTAATATAATATTTAGAATGCCTGGTCTTTTTTAGGGACTGTTCTAACAAAGCACCCGAACTTCTTGGGTTCTTCGAGGCGGCAGCTCCAGACGAGTTTATCCTCCCATACGGTGATATCAGGGCAGCCGTCGCACATATTCTGCCCCCCGTCTTTCATAAAATCGACCGGCTGAATCATCATAATGGATTGGTAGTGAAGGCCCTTGAAGAGGTTCAGGGGATTACTGAAGGCAGCCTTTAGAAACTTTCCTGCTG
>JBLNAZ010000150.1:0-14758 GCA_050259615.1 Syntrophomonadaceae bacterium
CTCACACAAAGTATAATTGCGGGCTTCGGGCACCTGGAAAAGCTGGGCATTCCAGCTATAACACCGAAAAGTATTATGGAAGACGTTCTCCTGATGGCCATTCGCAGGTGTGATGAGAAGATGTACAATGATTTTCTGGAGCTGAAGAAGAAGGATTCAACGCTTACGGGCGTTTATCCGGACAACGAAAAGATACAGTACCTTTATGCAAGGAGCTTCTTTACAAAATTTCCTCTTTATACCATGCATGAGGAAGCATTTAATTTCTGGAAGAAGCTGGCTATTGATAAATGGCAGAATAGGGGATTATATATGCAGGGAATGATAGCCCTAATGAGCCACAGGTATAGTGATAATGTAAATGCTGAGAAAATAATGAGGTCGGTGCTGGATAATGCTATAAACGACAAAGAGACGGGATTATATTTCCAGCAGGAAAGCGGCTATTACTGGTACGAGGCGCCCATAGAAAGGCAGGCGCTTTTAATTGAAGCTGTGGACGAAATACTCCACGACAGGCAGAGCGTTGATAAGATGAAGATATGGCTCCTAAAAAATAAGCAGACACACTCATGGAAATCCCCCAGGGCAACTTCGGAAGCCGTTTACGCGCTTCTTTTAAGAGGAACTGACTGGGCTGAAGAGTCCCAACCGGCAGAAATTCAGATAGGGGGTGAGAAGCTGGACATCATGAAAGACAATACCGAAGCAGGGACAGGATATGTAAAACTATCCTGGGATGCAGCTAAGATAAAACCTGAGATGAGCCAGGTGATGATTACAAACAGCAATAACGTTCCTGCCTGGGGCGCATTATACTGGCAGTACTTCGAACGCCTGGATAAAATATCTGAGGCAAATTCAGGACTCAGCATTAAAAAGGATTTGTTTCTTAAAACCGATAATAACAAACTTATTCCGGTAACTGAAGCCATACAAATGAAGGCAGGCGACGAACTGAAAGTAAGGCTGATTATAAGGACAGACAGGGATATGGAGTTTGTACATATAAAAGACATGCGGGCTTCAGGACTGGAACCTGTAAATGTATTATCCGGAAGCAGATATCAGGACGGGCTCTATTATTATGAGGCAACAAAGGATGCATCGGCAAATTTCTTCATGGACCGGCTTCCGAAAGGGACGTATGTTTTTGAGTATCCTCTTAAGGTTACATATAACGGGACCTTTACGGATGGAATTGCAGAAATACAATGCCTCTACGCCCCTGAATTCCGCAGCCATTCGGGCGAGACGCATTTAAGGGTGCAGTAGAATACGGATGGTTTGAAATCCTTTTTCTGTTCAAAGTGCCTGTGTAAAAAAAAGGTGAGCAGATGAAATTATACTGATCAATTATTATAATAACTAAACGGCCGCAGCATTCTAAATGGCTGCAGGAGAAGAAAGATAAAACTCATAGAAAGAAAGCAGGGTAGTGATGAATTCTCAGGAAAATTACGAAGTTGCTACATTCGGTGAAGGATGCTTCTGGTGCACGGAAGCCGTGTTCCAGAGGCTTAACGGTGTTATCAGTGTTGAAAGCGGTTACTCGGGCGGTACGGTTAAGGATCCCTCGTACCTCGAGGTGTGCTCCGGAAGGACCGGACACGCGGAAGTAAGCCGCATTACATACGATCCCAAGAAAATTTCATTTGAGGAGCTCCTGGAGGTATTCTGGAAAACCCACGACCCCACTACTCCAAACCGACAGGGAGCAGACGCAGGCCCGCAGTACAGGTCCGTAATCTTTTATCATAGTGATGAACAAAGGCGACTGGCTGAAGAATATAAAAAGAAACTTGAAGCTGAGAAAATATGGGATGAACCCATAGTTACAGAGATCAGTCCCGCTAAGGAGTTCTACAAGGCAGAGAAGTACCACCAGAACTATTACAACGACAATCCGGTACAGCCTTACTGCGCGTTCGTTATTACGCCTAAACTTAATAAGTTCAGAAAAGTATTCTCAGGAAAGCTTAAAGAAGAGGGGGAGCCTTAAGGTTTAACCTTAGGGCTTTTTCAGGTTTCGTGCTTTTCCATCAAAGGGCGGACTTCACCGGTTTCCTCTATTACAACGGGGTAGCCTTCCAGCTTCCCCGGTATTTTCTTTTTGTGCAGTTCTGTCTTTTTTGTTACCATTACTGTAATACACTCCTGCCCGTCCTCCAGTTCGCCAATATAAACGCCGTTGACATCCGGGATTGCCATCAGTTCATCTGTGTGGGCATTCATAACTTCTTCAATTGAGCGTTTATGCTGCATCTTAAGCGTATCCATTACAAAAATATTCCGTCTTTGTCCGCTTTTGCATCCGGTAAAGCCGGCGGAAAGTGTATATGAAATAACAAGAATAACAGATAATAAGCTTAGCTTCATTTTATTTATTTCTTTTTAATTAAAAAATATTTCAGGGTATCCTGCGCCCGCCCGGCTAAATACTGCGGCAGTATCGAGGCCTGATGCCCTGAAATTATCTCTGCGGCATTCGGGTTACTGGCCTACCATTGTAAATGTTCTGCCCGTTTTACCGGAATAAAAGCTGAGCACATCCGAAATTGAGCATGCAACTGCAAGTGTGCTGCTGCCCGCGTAAAGAAGCCCCACTGCTCTTGGATTCTGCGAAATATCTTCAACCATCAGAGAGCCTGAATCGCCTGCGTCCAGAAATGAGCTTGACGGGTTGTCTATAATGATCTGCTTTGTATACTTTTTCGTAAAAGTTTTTCTGGATGCGCATTCCTTATCGTAGGTTACTCTAATAATTGCATTTAATCCCTTAATGTAGCTTCTTGTAAGTCCGGTTGTCCTCCCGCTTTTCTTTACTTTCTGGTTAAGAGCCGCTGTGAGCGTATTTTTGGAAATTGTACCAATTCCAAGTATAGATCCCCCGGGGTCTACCATGCCCGGAATAACCCTGGCAATTCCGGCATCCACGTTGCCGCTGGGAAGGCTGCCTCCGACTGCAGGATCAATAAGTGCGGCAACATTCTGAGCCTTACTGGCCGTGCAGTTTACATCCACAAGTCCCGGCTGAATTACAAAGTCGCCATTTTGTGCCACAATATTATTTCCGCCAGAAACTATGTCGGCATAGAACACGTGATAATTGCTGAGTATGTACTGGTTTGAGCCGTCAGTTACCAGAGAGCCCAGTGTACCGCTGCAGCAGTATCCGTTTGCCAGGTCGTACCTCCAGCCTCCGGAAGTACCGAGGTCAATAGGAGGATTTTGTTTTGCCGTATAGCTGAGGGTTTTCATTGTCGCGGAAGATCCGTCCTTAAAGGCCCGGAATTCTCCCGTAACCATCAGTCTGACCGGAATATTATCCAGCTTTTCCGGTACCGGGGGCGACTGCCCCTTTTGTTTTGCCTCAGAATTCAGGTCCTTTAATGCCAGGACCAGAATGCAGACATTTCCTTTTTCCGTGAGTCCCACGGCAGTAGCAACAACATCCATGTTCTGCATCAGCTTATCGGTATGTTTTTCCTGGACAATAATGGCCTCTTTTACGCCGGGGTTATCTTTTCCAAGAACAGTTTCCCTCTGCTGATTATTTGATTCTACCGAAGTATCAGTTTTTTCATTACAGCTTAAGTAGAAGACTGATACAAGGGCGAGTAAAGCAACAAACACAATAAATCTGCCGGTACGTTCAGACAGTAAATTGTGTAACATTGAACCTCCTGTAGTTATTTTCATAAATTGCGCTGCGACAGGGAAGGATGTGTTTCAAATCACATTATGCAGATTAAGCTTCTAAAGCAATACCGAAATTCAAACATGAGGGGAGGGGAAGGCAATTAAAAATTAAAAATTAAAAAGTAAGGGCAGAGGGCAAATAAAAATGAAAAATTAAAAAGTGAGGGCAGAAGGCAATTAAAAATTAAAAATTAAAAATTAAAAAGTAAGGGCAGAGGGCAAATAAAAATTAAAAATTAAAAAGTAAGAAGTAAGGGCAGGGGGAGAAAGGTAAGCATTTAGAATAACGATGTAATAGAATGCCGTAGGGATAATTTGTTTGCAGCAAAGGACTTACCCCTTTAACAAGTCGCATCTCCGAGGCTCTGAAGACCGCACGCTCCGACGAGTTTTGAAAATTCTATGTTTTTTTTCTTATGGCGCTTCCGCCCATGAGTATTAGAATTGAGCCCGCGAGCAGAAAAAGCCAGCCCCAGCTGAGTCTTAAGGGATCGCTTCCCGACCATGCGTTCAGATTGGCTTTGATGAAGAAAATTGAAATGAACGTAATAACGCTTATAAACAGTGTTAGAATACCCGTAAAAATTAGTCCCGCGTATTTTTTTCTTAATACAAAATAAAACGACAGGAGTGCCAGAATTGCAAATGAAACGGCTAAAAATGCAATATCGAGCCAGTTCCACAGTCCGTTATCCAGCGTTAAGTTATGCCAGACGGGGAAGAATGTAACTATACCGCCTTTTAAGGCGGCAACCGGCAGAAATCCTGCAATTACCAGAATTGCCGAACCAGTCAGGCCTTCAATCTGATATTTATTCATAAAGCGCCCCTGTTTTTGTTATTTGCATTATTTAAGGTATTTTTAATTAATCTAATTCTTTTTGGAGAAAAGAACAATTACCTTCATAATCGTACATGTGCTCCAAATTTAATTTTTTATAAGGTTGAATTATCTTAAACGGCTTTTTATATTAACACATTAAATTTAGGATTTCTATGCAGTCTGATGTACTACTTCAGGGAAATTTTCCCAATCTCAAACTCGTAAAGCAGGGGAAAGTCAGAGAAATCTATGATCTTGGTGAATACTTCTTATTTGTTGTTACGGACAGGCTTTCTGCTTTTGACGTTATTATGGCTCAGGGCATTCCCTTCAAAGGCGAGGTATTAAATAAAATTTCCGAGTTCTGGTTCAATTTTACAAAAGATATCATACCGAACCATCTGGTTTCTACTAACATTAAGGATTTTCCAAAGGAATGTGCCGAATATGCCTCAGAGCTGAAAGGCCGCTCCATGCTGGTCAAAAAAGCTGAGGTCATACCGATCGAGTGCATTGTAAGAGGATATATTACAGGTTCCGGGTGGAATGATTACCTAAAGACAGGCAAGGTATCGGGTATTGAGCTCCCAAAGGGATTACAGGAATCGGAAAAGCTGCCGGAGCCGATCTTCACACCTTCGACTAAGGCCGAGATCGGTGAGCATGATGAAAATATTACAAACGACAGGGCCAGGGAAATTGCAGGCAGTGATGTTTACAACAAGATCAAAAATGCCACAATTGCCATATACAGGGCCGCATCGGAATATGCCCTTACCAAAGGAATCATAATTGCCGATACAAAAATGGAGTTCGGCATATATAACGGAGAGGTTATTCTTGTAGATGAGCTCCTTACGCCGGATTCTTCCAGATTCTGGCCGCTGGATAAATATAAAAAAGGGAAGTCGCAGGAAAGCTACGACAAGCAGTTCGTGCGCGATTACCTGGTTTCCATCGGTTTTAATAAACAGCCGCCTCCGCCGCCTCTTCCGGAAAATGTTATCAGTGTTACAACTGAAAAGTACCAGGAGGCTCTCTTTAAATTAACAGGTAATAAATTAGCAGAATAGATGGCGCCAATACAAATTAAGGTAAAAGAAAAAAAGTATCTCTATATTAAATGGCAGGATGCCTCGGAGAGCTCAGTACGTCTTACCAGCTTAAGACGTACTTGTCCCTGTGCTGTCTGCAGTGAGGAAAGACTTAAACAGGGCAAGGATTATATTCCTATTTATAACGACGACCAGGTAGCCGTTCTGAATGTTAAGCTAGTGGGCTACTACGGTTTAAGTGTTCACTGGAAAGACGGGCATAAGCTGGGAATTTATGAGTACGATTTATTAAAAAGATTAGCCGAGCAGCTGTAAAAGTGTCCCGGCATTCTTCCATCTGCCTGCACGCGCTTAAAGCAGAGTATCCATTAAAATGTCTCTAATTGTAATCGGAATTTAGAATAGATGGTATTACCAAATCAACTGACCGTTCTGAGAATTATACTAACCCCGGTATTCCTCTTTCTTTTTATCTCAGATGACCCGCTGATGAAACAGCTGTCCATGGCCGTCTTTATAATTGCTGCCGTTACCGACTGGTACGACGGCTGGCTTGCCCGTAAGTTTAACTACATTACAAACTGGGGCAAGTTTATGGATCCTCTGGCCGATAAAATTCTGACCTCAACGGCTTTCTTTGCATTTGTATTTTTGGGCGTGCTGCAGATGTGGATGGTTATAGTTATTGTCTTCCGCGACTTTATGGTAACGGGCCTGAGGCTTTATGCCGATACGAAAGGTGAGTCGATGACAACGAGTTACGTGGCTAAATGGAAAACGTTCATTCAGATGGCTTTTATTTATTACCTTCTGGCGGTATATACGCTTAGGACAGTGGCCTGGATCTATAATGGGAATGAACATATCTTCCGTATGCTCATGAGCCCCGTTCTGGTTAACGTATGCATGCTCATTATTACAATTCTCACCATTTATACGGGTGTTTCATACCTTTTTACAAACAGGAAGCTACTGGAAAGGTTTTTCTCAGATGAAAAATAATTTTTTTATAAAGCTGTTCGGATCAGGCTTTTATACTGGTTATATTCCCTTTGCCCCGGGGACCTTCGGGAGCCTGGCTGCGCTTATTATCTACCTTCTCATTCCGGGTTTTGAACGTCCGTACGTAATAATTCCGATGATAATTATTTTTGCATTAATCGGGATCAGGGCAGGCGACAGGTTTGAAGTTATTTACGAAAAAAAAGATCCTTCGCAGTGTACAATTGATGAAGTAGTGGGAATGTGGATCTCGCTGCTTTTTGTGCCGAAGACGTTTAATTATGTGATTTTGAGCTTTGTTATTTGGAGAATTTTTGATATAATTAAACCATCCCCGGCCAGAAATGCCGAGAAGCTCCACGGGGGGCTCGGTATTATGCTTGACGATATTATTGCAGCAGTTTATTCTTGTATTCTGGTTCATTTAATCATTTTACTTTTTTAGCATAACAGGAAAAACGAGGGGAATTTATGCAGGCGCAAATCATTACCATTGGGGACGAAATCCTCATTGGGCAGACCGTTAATACAAATGCCGCATATATAGGGGAAGAGCTTACCAAAATTCAGGTCGCTATTTCAAAGACAACCGTGATAGGCGACGAAGAATCTGTCATTCTGCACGAATTCAAATCAGCTTTTGAAAATAACGACATCGTAATTGTTACCGGGGGCCTGGGTCCCACGCACGACGATATTACCAAAGAGTGTATAGTAAAGTTTTTCCAGACTGAACTTGAAATGAATGCCGGGGTGCTTGAAGACGTAAAGGCCATATTCGAAAAGCGCGGGCGCCAGATGGCCAGCATCAATGAAACTCAGGCTTTAGTCCCTAAAATTGCAGAGGTCATACGCAATACGCGCGGTACTGCTCCCGGAATGTGGATTGAAAAGGATAACAAGATATTCGTTTCACTGCCCGGTGTTCCGCACGAAATGAAGGAAATGATTGATAACGAAGTTATCCCTTCCATTTCAAAGCTGGTGCCTGCGGTGGAAGGACCCTGCATAAAAATTAAGAATCTCCTCAGCACCGGAATTGCCGAATCCACGCTCTTTGAACGCCTTGGTGATCTGGATGAGCTTCTTCAGGGTGCAAAACTGGCATTTCTACCGAGTCAGTTCGGCGTTAAAATGCGCATTACGGTTGAAGAAAAAACCGAAGACGTTGCATTAAATAAATTAAGCGGCATTGAACAGAAAATCCGCTCCCTTGTAGGCCGCTATATTTACGGAATTGAAAATGATACGCTTGAAGAGGTAATTGCACGCCTCCTGCTCGAAAGGGGACTTACAATTGCAATTGCCGAAAGCTGCACCGGCGGCCTGATAAGCCACAGGATTACAAACGTAAGCGGCTCCAGCACATACTTCGAACGCGGCGTTGTTTCTTACAGCAATGCGGCCAAGGTGGCATTCCTTAACGTAAATGAGAATACAATCCAACAGTACGGGGCCGTAAGCCTGGAAGTAGCCCGCCAGATGGCCGAAGGCGTGAAATCGGTGAGCGGAACCGATATTGGCCTTTCAATAACCGGAATTCTGGGACCCGGAGGCGCAACGCGTGAAAAACCGGTTGGACTGGTTTATATCGGAATCTGCAATGAAACGCTGTGCACCGCAAAGAAATTTCAGTTCGGCGACGGCAGACTCTTAAACAAGGACAGAGCCTCGCAGGCGGCCCTTGAAATTCTGAGGCGGCACCTTCTGGGGATACCGTACGATGAATAGGCTTTTTGCGGCCTTAAGGCTGCCGGAAGTTATAATTGAAGACATTGTCCGAATGAGAGATTCCGTTAACCCGGAGGAGCCCGGGCACCTGAAATGGGAGGACAGCAGCAAGATGCATTTGACTCTCAAATTTCTGGGTGATACGAGTGAAGAAAATACGCAGGAAGTGATTAAAATTCTGGGAAAAATTGCCTCAAGATATCACAAGATTTTTCTCGAGTATGACCGTTTCGGCTTTTTTATGCCCCGCATTTTTTGGTTTGGATTACGCGCTGAAAACGCACTTTTTGAGCTCGTCAATGACATAAATAATGACCTGGAATTACTCGGATTTGAAAGGGAAAACCGGAACTTTAAACCCCATATAACGCTTTTACGTATAAAAAGAAATCCCAGCGAAGAATTTGTTAATGCATTTAGAAATTTCAGTGTCCCGGCACGCAAATTTTACGCATCTGAAATAGCACTTGTGAGAAGCGAACTTCTCCCGGGTGGTTCTGTTTATTCGGAAATTGAAAGGTTTAATTTAACATAATCGGAGAAAAAATGGCTAGTGAAAAAGATGAAAAACTAAAGACACTTGGCGATTCCATTGCCGCTATTGAGAAGGCGCACGGCAAAGGGGCCATTATGAAGCTAGGCGACGGGGTAGTGACGCCGGTGGAAGCAATTCCAACAGGCTCCATTTCACTTGATTTCGCGCTCGGCATCGGGGGCGTTCCAAGAGGCAGGATAGTTGAGATCTATGGTCCTGAATCATCCGGAAAGACAACAGTGTGTCTGCACATTATTGCTGAAGCTCAGAAAACCGGGGGTCTGGCTGCGTTTATAGATGCTGAGCATGCCCTTGATATACAGTATGCACAGAGGCTGAATGTAGACATACAGAACCTGCTTGTATCCCAGCCCGATTACGGCGAACAGGCTCTTGATATAGTTGATACCCTTGTAAGAAGCAATGCTTTGGATATTATTGTAATAGACTCAGTTGCGGCACTGGTTCCGAGAGCTGAAATTGAAGGCGAAATGGGGGATGCTCACATGGCTATGCAGGCACGACTCATGTCGCAGGCCTTAAGAAAACTCACTGGTGCAATTGCCAGAAGCAAAACGTGTGTGATGTTCACAAACCAGTTAAGAAGCAAGATCGGCGTCATGTTCGGAAATCCTGAAACCACTACAGGCGGCAATGCCCTGAAATTCTATGCCTCGGTAAGGCTTGACATACGCAGAATTGCTGCAATCAAGGATGGCAACGACGTCATCGGCAGCCGTACAAAGGTTAAGGTGGTAAAAAGCAAGGTTGCACCTCCGTTCAAAGAGGTTGAGTTCGATATCCTTTATAACGAGGGTATCAGCAAAACCGGTGATGCTCTGGATCTGGCTGTGAACTTTGGTATAGTCAAAAAAGGCGGTGCCTGGTTCACATACGGAGAAGACCGTTTCCAGGGAAGGGAACAGTTCAGGCAGAAACTTGTTGAGAATCCTGAATTCTACGACAGACTGCTCGTGGACGTAAAGAAGAAACTCGGCATGATTAAGTCTGATGAACCGGCAACAGCTGAAGCAGAACTTGCTGAAGCCCTTCCGCCGGTAAAAGAAAGAAAAAAATAAAACAGATAAGGCGGCTTTTGCCGCCTTTTTCTTAGAACGAAAGCACTATGAAGATTGAAAGTGTTTCTAAAATAAAAAATAACGTTAAGATGCTCCTAGATAACGGGGAGAAGCTTTTCTTAAGGTATGAGGTGTTCCTAAAAAACGGCCTTAGAAAAGGAGACGAGCTTAGTGAAGAGGAAGTAAGCAGACTAATAAGGCAGAACCAGCTCTATTTCGTAAAGGAATCGGCCTTCAGGTTTCTGGGCAACAGAATCCATTCCGAAAAGGAGCTCCAGAGAAAGCTTTCTGCTAAAAAGTACGACAAGGAAATCATTGCCTCTGTAATTAAGGAGTTAAAGGAAAGTAGTTATCTGGACGACGAGCAGTTTGCAAGGGAATTTTCAGAAGAAAAAATCAATAAGAAATCCTTCGGACCGAATAAGGTAAAGGCCGAACTAAAGGCCCGCGGGGTCTCTCAGGAGATAATAGACAAGATACTGGAAGTCAGGAATGACGACCTGGAATTGGAAAACGCCTGCATGCTTGCTGAAAAGAAGCTTGCCGCGCTTAATAACAGGAATATTGACAAAAAGAAGATCAACCAGAGGCTTTACGCCTACTTATTGTCCAAAGGATTCAATTTTGAGGTGATCAGGACTGCCGTAAACAAGATTTCGCAGTCTGAGGACGAAGAGGCGGAATAACCTGAAATAAGGGATTGAGTATTAATCCTGCATTTCATTTATTAACAAGGTTGCATATCTTAACGTCATTTGATAATTTTATATACTATTTTAAAATTTTTACAGGCCATGGAAAAATTTACCGGCGTTGACTACATGAATATCGACAGTCTTTACAGTGAAGAAGAACTGCTGGTCAGGGACACTGTAAGGGAGTTTGTGTCGGGTGAAATAATTCCAATAATTGAAGAATACAACCGCAAAGGGGAATTTCCGCGGCAGCTCATACCAAAGATGGCTGAATTAGGGCTTTTCGGCAGCACACTGCCTCAGCAGTACGGCTGTGCCGAAATGAATAATGTAGCCTACGGCCTCGTAATGCAGGAACTAGAAAGGGGCGACAGCGGAATTAGAAGCTTTGCTTCTGTACAGAGCGCGCTAGTAATGTACCCTGTTTTTGCTTTTGGAAGCGAGGAACAGAAAAACTTCTGGCTTCCGAAACTTGCCTCGGCCGAAAAAATAGGATGTTTCGGCCTTACCGAACCCGATTTCGGGTCAAATCCCGGGGGCATGGTAACCAGGGCTGAAAAGACGGAGGGCGGTTACCTCTTAAACGGCGCCAAGATGTGGATTACAAACGGTACCATTGCCGACGTGGCAGTAGTTTGGGCAAAGCTAGACGGCGTTGTAAACGGTTTTCTGGTTGAAAAAGGGACTAAGGGCTTTAATGCTCCTGAAATGAAGGGTAAACACTCACTGAGAGCTTCAGTAACTTCAGAACTGGTATTCCAGGATGTTTTTGTTCCGGAAGAAATGAGGCTGCCAAAGACAGGCGGACTGAAAAGTGCGCTTATGTGCCTGAATCAGGCCCGCTACGGAATTGCCTGGGGCGTTGTTGGGGCAATGATGGCCTGTTATGATGCTTCATTAAATTATGCCAAATCCAGAATTCAGTTTAATAAGCCTATTGCAGCTTTCCAGATGACTCAGGAAAAGCTGGTTTATATGCTGAGTGAAATAACAAAAGCCCAGCTGTTAAACTACCGTCTGGGGCGCATGAAAGACGATGGCTCCTTAAAGCATACACACGTTTCACTTGCCAAGAGAAACAACTGCGAAAAGGCCCTTGAAATTGCCCGTATCTCAAGAGAAATCCTCGGTGCCAACGGAATACTGGATGAGTATCCGGTAATGAGGCATGCGGCTAACCTCGAGTCTGTTAAAACTTACGAGGGTACGCACGAGATGCATACGCTTATTGTGGGGGAAGACATAACCGGGTTACCGGCTTTTGAATAAATAATCTGCAGGTGTCCGCTTGTTCAGGCGGATTTTTTTTATAACATTGAGGACTATATGAATACAAATAAAGTTATTGTGGATGGTTTAACTTTTGACGATATATTACTTGTCCCTGCTAAATCAACAGTGCTGCCAAGGGAAGTTGACCTGACGGCAAGGCTTACTCCCGAAATTACACTGAACATTCCTTTTCTTTCAGCTGCTATGGATACGGTAACGGAATCTAAAATGGCAATTGCCATGGCCGTACAGGGCGGTATTGGCTTCATACACAAAAATATGTCAATTGAACGCCAGGCCGAAGAAATTGACCTGGTAAAACGCTCTGAAAGCGGAATGATTCTTAAACCTATTACGCTGGATTCTGAAAAAAGGGTTGAAGACGCCCTGCTGCTCATGAATAAATATCATATTTCAGGTATTCCCATTGTGGACATTGCAGGCAGGCTTATAGGAATTCTTACTAACAGGGACCTGAGGTTTGAACCCAACATTGACCTGAAAGTCCGTGACGTTATGACGAAGGAAAACCTCATTACTGCTCCCGAAGGCACCGACCTTACAAAAGCTGAAAGAATACTTCAGCAGCACAAGATTGAAAAGCTTCCTATTGTTGATAAAGACGGACTCTTAAAGGGCCTTATTACATTTAAGGATATACAGAAAAAGAAAAAGTTTCCTCTTGCCTGCAAGGACGAGCATGGAAGGCTCAGGGTAGGCGGCGCCGTTGGCGTTACACACGACACGATGGAAAGGGCAGAAGCCCTTCTTAAGGCCGGAGCCGATGTTATTGTTGTTGATACGGCACATGGCCATTCACAGGGGGTAATTAAAACTCTTAAAGAGATGAGAAAGAAATTCAGGGATGCGCAGATTATTGCGGGCAATATCATATCCGCTGAAGCCGCGCACGACCTTATTGAGGCCGGGGTTAATGCAGTTAAAGTAGGAATTGGAGCCGGATCCATCTGTACCACACGTGTTATTGCAGGCGTTGGTGTACCCCAGGTTTCGGCAGTTATGAATGTATATAAGGAAACCTCAAAAAGGGGCATTCCGCTTATTGCCGACGGCGGCATTAAACAGACCGGGGACGTTCCGAAGGCGATTGCCGCCGGAGCAGATACGGTTATGATAGGCGGCATGTTTGCCGGAGTTGACGAGACTCCCGGCGATACGGTGCTGTTTGAAGGCAGAAGCTTCAAGGTGTACAGGGGAATGGGTTCACTTGGAGCAATGAAAAAAGGAAGCAGCGACCGCTACTTCCAGGATATGGAAGAGGATATAAAGAAACTTGTGCCCGAAGGTGTTGAGGGCAGAGTGCCTTTTAAGGGACCTCTTTCTGAAACCATTTATCAGTTTATCGGGGGGCTTAGAGCCGCAATGGGCTACTGCGGGACGAAGAATATTGAAGAGCTTAAAGAAAAAGCTCAGTTCATGAAAATGTCACTTGCGGGTCTGAGAGAAAGCCATCCCCACGACGTTATAATTACAGATGAAGCTCCGAATTATCATTCCTGACGGGTTTTATCAGCCGCGTAAGGTTAGGTAGAAGGGCAGGCTTTCAAAAATAGAATTTACAGGTGAAAATGTTCAAAGTACTAGTTATTGCATATTATTTTCCTCCCATGGGCTTAAGCGGCGTTCAGAGAACGCTTAAGTTTGTTAAGTACATGAAAAAGTACAACTGGGAACCTACTGTTCTTACGACCGGAAATACCGGTTACTTCGCACACGACATGTCGCTGATGAATGAGTGCGAGAATGCCGGAATAAGAGTGGTGCGTACGGAAGGGATGGATCCCTATTCAATGCTTGCCAAACGCAAAACAATGAAGCTTCCTCCCGAATGGCTCAGGAAATTCATGAGCAGGGTGAGCAAGACTTTCTTTATTCCCGACAACAAGATCTTCTGGTCGAAGAAAGCCTACAGTGTTGCAAAAGAGCTTCTGGAAAAAGAAAAGTTCGACATTATTTTTGTTACAATTCCACCTTTTTCAGCCTTCAGAATGGCTTCCAGGCTGAGCAGGGAATTTGATATATCTCTTTTTGTGGACTACAGGGATCTGTGGACAGGAAACCAGTTTGAGTTCAACCTGACGCCTTTGCATAAATACATCCATAAGAAAATGGAATATAAGGCGCTTAAAATTGCAGACAAGGTAATTGCCGTAAACAGGAAAGTAAAAGAAAAGCTAATAAACAACTTTCCGTTTTTAACTTTTGAAGATGTGATTATTCTGCCTCACGGCTACGACGAAGAGGATTTCCTTGACGTTAAGCCGGTTCCAAAGGAAAATACAAAACTGCGCCTTACGCATGCAGGAATATTTTATGAATATATAACGCCTAAATACCTGCTGAAGGCTTTTAAGAAGCTTTCGCAGGAAAGACCCGACATTGCACAGAATATTGAGCTCGTTTTTCTGGGGCACCTGAGAAAAGAGAATATTAATTTAATTAATTCTCTGGGACTTCAGCAGTATGTAAAGAACCTCGGATACCTGGATCACAGGGAAACGATAAGAAGAATAGTTTCAAGCGACGTCCTCTGGCTTATGGTGGGCAAAAAGCACAGCGCAGACGCCCATACGCCCGGAAAACTTTTTGAATACTTCGGTACGCGTAAACCTGTTCTGGCATGCCTGCCTGAAGGCGCAGCCAAAATGGCGGCTCAGGAATATGGCGCTGCCTTTATAACTGAACCCGATAACGTGGAGCAGATAAAGCAGGCACTGCTAAAAATTCACAGTCTCTACAGGGCCGGCCAGCTTCCGAAACCGAATGAAGATTTCATTCAGAAGCACAGGCGCGAACTGTTTACAGAACAGCTGACAAAAAGTTTTCAATTTTACTTAAGAGCG
>JBLNAZ010000151.1:0-27641 GCA_050259615.1 Syntrophomonadaceae bacterium
AGACGCCTGATGATGTCTACAGATGTCACCCCGTCGGCTTCGGCATTGAAGTTGGCTATAAGACGGTGCCTTAAGACCGGAATAACGGAATTCTTTACGTCCTCAATATTCGGCGTAAATCTTCCTTCCATTACAGCCTTCGCCTTGGCTGCCAGTATCAGATACTGCGACGCTCTTGGACCCGCACCCCAGTTCACCCAGTCTTTTATAAACTTCTGAGCTTCTGTGTGCTTCGGACGCGTTTTATTTACAAGCTTAACTGAATACTCAATTACATTATCTGCTACCGGCACGCGGCGGATAAGATCCTGAAAGTTAATGAGCTCTTCAGCCGTTACAACTTTATTCAGCTCGGCTTTGTACTGACTGGTAGTGGATCTTACTATTTCCAGCTCTTCGGTGTACGTAGGGTAATCTAACCAGAGGTTGAACATAAAGCGGTCTAGCTGCGCTTCTGGAAGCGGATAGGTGCCTTCCTGCTCAATAGGGTTCTGTGTGGCAAGAACGAAAAAAGGCTCGCTGAGCGTGTATGTAACACCCGCAGCCGTAACCCTGTGCTCCTGCATTGCCTCCAGCAAAGCCGCCTGCGTTTTAGGCGGCGTTCTGTTGATTTCGTCTGCAAGAATAATGTTTGAAAAAACCGGACCTTCAATAAATCTGAAGGATCTTCTTTTTGAAATGGGATCTTCCTCAATAATTTCCGTACCCGTAATGTCGCTCGGCATAAGGTCGGGCGTAAACTGAATACGGTTAAATTTCAGGTGCAGGACTTCAGCCAGAGTTTTAATGAGCAGGGTTTTTGCCAGTCCCGGTACACCAACAAGCAGGCAGTGCCCTCTTGCAAGCAGGGATATGAGAAGATTATTAATAATCTCATCCTGACCGATAATAACCTTGCCGATTTCCCTTTTGATTTTACCCACAGCTTCGTTCAGCTGCTCAACAAGCTGAATATCTTCAGAAGGCTGAATTTCAGGTTTCAAATTCCATATTCCTTTTATTTATGATACCGCTATTCTCAATATTTCCTGCTTAGAGCCTTACTTCCCAGTAGATCTTGTTTTTAAGCTCTTCAATCCATTTTGCCTTCAATTTCTCCTGCTTTGTATAGTCGGCAATCTGCTTGATTTCGGCATAATCCTGATTAATATCAGCCTTATGCTGCGTGATTTTCTTTATCAGGTAAACGATATGGTACCCATAGACTGACGGGCCCATCTCCATCCTCTTGGGATAGCTGATCTCGCCCTGTTTCATTTTACCGACTATATCAAGTAGGCTTTTATCCAGCTGACCTACGTCAAAGCTGCCTAAGAGTCCGCCCAGTTTTCCAGTCTCCTTATCCTCGCTGTATTTTCTGGCATAATCTTCAAATTTGCCCAGGCCTCTTACAACACTGTCTCTTACGTCGCTTAAGAATTCAATAGTCTTAAGGTCGGCATCTTCATCGCTTTTAATTTTGATAAGAATATGCCTCGTATGTATCGTTTCCCCTCTTTTTTCAAGCAGCTGAATTACGTGGAAGCCGAAAGGAGACTCCACTATATCGGAAAGCTGTCCGTTTTCAAGGGCAAAAGCAGCAGCTTCGTATTCAGGAACGAGGCGGCCTCTTTTTGTAAAGCCCAGGTCACCTCCCTGCTGTGCAGTGCCGGGGTCTTCAGAATATTTCTTTGCAAGTGCGGCAAAATCGGCTCCGGCCTTGATTGAATCCAGCAATGCCTGAGCCAGTTTCCGCGAGGATTCCTTAACCTTGTCGCTTGCCTTGGGATTCCTGAAAATATGTGCTATAGTGTACTTTTCAGGTATAAGTCCCAGTGAATCCTTGTATGTATTAAAAAAATCTTCAACTTCACGCCTCGATGACTCCACCTGTCCGAATTTCTTCTGTATAACCATCTGCGACATAAGTCCCTTGCGTGTATTTTCCCTTAATACCCTTTTAATCTTCTCAATGCTCATTCCGTAGGCCTGTTCAACCTTTTCCTTGCTTCCGAACTGCTGCATAAACTGCTCTATCTGGTAGTCGGCACGCCTGTTAACTTCATCGTCGCTAACAATAACAGAATCCAGCTGCGCCTGCGCATAAAGCAGCTTATCATTAATAATAGAATTTAATACCTGCTTTTTCAAGTTCGGGTCTGAGGGATTCAGATTACGCTGAGCTGCGAACTGGCTGGTCTGAAATTCGAGCTCGCTTTTCATAATTATTTCATTATCCACTACGGCAACAACCTTATCCAGGACCTCCTGGGCGTAGAGGGATGAACTAATTATCAGTATAACAAAAAGCACAAACTTTTTCATCTATTTCCTTTATTTGATTTCAACTTTATACTTGGAATATAAACCTTTGATATGCTCACCAAGCATTTTTTGTCTACGTCTTAAAAGAAGTCTATCCCTGACGTCAGTTTTAACTGCATCAAAATCGGGTGTTTCACCCGCGGAATACTTTCTTTTCAGTTGTACCACCGTGAACACAGAAGGTTCCGTATTTAAGACAATACTGGCCTCACCAGGCATTAAGCCCTGAAGGCTGAATAAAAGGCTGTTGGGCTGAATCTGGTAATCGCTCTTAAGAATTTCCGTCTTTTCAGAGATAACTGCCTGGTCGCCCCTGATGGCGTTTGAAGCCTTCATCCAGTCGCTTTCCACAAGGGCTGTTCTGAAGAAAACCGCCTTATCCTCGTTATTAAACTTAATTGAATTGAAGTAAAATTTATCCTGTGTAAGCCTGAATTCATCCTTGTGGGAATTAAAGAAGTCTAAGAGCTCACTGTCCTTAAGTTTAATTTCGTTTTCGTTTAATATCCTATTAATGAGAAAAGCCCTGGCAAGTTCCCTTTTTGCTCTTTCAAGAGTCTTCAGATACTCCTTATCCTTAAGAATATCCTCACCCGAAGCTTCTTTATATAAAAGTTCGGTTTCAATCCAGTTTCTGACGTATTCATTCTTGCGGCTGGGTTCAAGTCCAGCTGTATCCAGGTCGGCAGCCAGATCCTTTGCCGTCAGGTAGGAATTATCCACTCTGGCAACAAAGTCCTTTCGGGGCTGTTCTTTGCCGCAGGCGCTGAAAGCGACTGCGGCCATAAGAACAAAGGCAGATTTCAGATTAATTTGATTTAAAAGCTTTTTCAAGTTCTTCGTTGTTCACAACCGGTTTGTATCTGTTCTTCAGATTCGAAATGTAGCCTGATTCCAGGCGCTTGCTTTCGAGGTCCTGATACTGTGCTGAAACCTCGGCCTTGGCTTCCTCAAAAGTTTTCAGGCGTGCAGGTTCTTTGGAAACCAGTTTAACAATTACATAGCCGGTGCCGATTTTGACAGGCTTGCTGTAAGTGCCCGGAGTTCCGAGCTTTTCAGCTTCTTTAGCCATAGGGTTCCCTGAAGGATCAACAAGCGCCGGTTTGCCGTTTCCTGGCCTTTCGCTCTTCTTCTGAGCCAGTGTATCGAAACTGGCACCCTTCTGTAGGAGTTCATAATAGCTGTTAATTACAGAATCCTTTGAAGAATAGATTTCCTGGTAGCTGACTCTGTCGGGCCATTTATACTCAGACTTGTGCTGATCGTAATAATCGGCTAGTTTAGCGCTGTCGAGCTGAATTTTGCTCCAGATCTCGTCATCCTGCAGCTTAAAGATATAGATGCCGTTTCTGTAATCGTCCATGAGTGAAGCAAACTGTGAATCCTTCTTATCAAGCTCAAGAGCTGCGGTATTTAAAAGGCTGCTTTCTGCAGTCTTGTTAATTGCCGAGTTAAGGAGGTTCTGGTCGATCTTTCTGTTAACGAATTCAGGGTTCTGCTCAATATTCTTAAAGAATGAATCCACTGGAACAGTTGTTCCTTTAAGTGAATAAAGGGCAGTGTCTTTTATTCCGTTTCTCCATTTGCTTTCCCAGTACTGTCCGCCAACTCTTACCGTATCGTTGTTTTTAACGATATAGTCTACAGCTTTCTTGTTTACCTGGAACTGGAACTCATCCTTGAGTTTTTTAATAAAGTTGGCATAATCAAAATCATAACGGGTTTTCTGATAGATCTTCTTAAGGTTTTCCTTTTCAGTTTCAAAAGGAGGATATGCGGTAACATCCGTCACTTTCAGGATGTGAAATCCGTAATTGGTTTTAATGATGTCCGAAGTCTGTCCTTTTTTCAGGTTGAATGCAGCCTCGTCAAATTCCTTAACTGTCATTCTTCTTTCAAAAAAGCCCAGATCGCCGCCATTTTCCTTAGAGCCCGGATCTTCAGAATATTTTTTGGCAAGTTCTGCAAAATCGGCTCCTTTTAAGAGCTGGTTTTTAATGTCCTGGATTTTTGCCAGTGCAGCAGCCGTATCAACTTTTCCGCTGTCGCTCTTGAAAGTAATTAAAATATGGCTGGCCCTTACAGAAGGAATTCTTTCGCGTTTTTCGGTTACTTTCAGGATATGATATCCAAAGCGGGTTTTTACAAGTTCAGGATATATATTACCTACTTCAGTTGCATAAGCTGCATCTTCAAATTCAGGAATAACCGAACCTGCGGTTATATAATAGATGTCGCCGCCGGAGCTTTTTGAATACACGTCTGCAGAATACTGTTTGACAAGAGTTTCAAACTTCTCGCCTTTTTTCATCCTGTCGAGGAGCGACTGTGCAATTTCCTTAGCCTTGGCATCCGGAATGGTATCGGGTCTGATCATCAGGTGGCTTACCCTCAGTTCATATTTTCTTTTGTCGTAGAGACTTTTCAGGGCCGGGCCTACCATCTCTTTTTCAACCAAATATGAGCTTCCGATCCTTTCCTTATAATCTTTTAATTCGGACTGGAGCGCAGGATCTTTATCGAAGCCTCTTTGAGCAGCGTCAGAAAGCTTCATCTTAAAGTTCACGTACAGATCAAGAAAATTTTTGAGTTTGGAAAGCGAGTCCTTACGGGCTGTTTCCATTGTACTGCCATTTTTCAAATATACATTTTCAAATTCACCTAATGTTACCTTTTCATTTCCGTATTCTGCTATAACTAACTTTGAGTGTTCGGGGGAACAGGAAGAAAGGTACATAGCAACCACGACAAATAAAACGGATATAATCCGGATCCGCATCTGATTTACCTCCACTAATTATAAAATTGACCTGCTATTTTACCCAAAGCTTCCAATAAAAGCAAGGGAATTTGGGAATGCTTATAATGCAATAAGTAAGCCTTTTTACAAGGCTTACTTAGCTCTTGTTCCTGGTTTTATATTTTCATCAACTTCCAGCAGACTTACGCCTCCCTGGCCGTTATCCACAGCCAGTATCATTCCCTGGGACTCAAGTCCCATGAGTTTTGCGGGCTTAAGGTTAGCCACCATAATAATTTTTTTACCTATGAGCTCTTCGGGCTTAAAACTCTTGGCAATACCTGCAACAACCTGTCTTTTTTCAAATCCCAGGTCCACTTTCAGCTTCACAAGTTTATCGCTCTTAGGCACGTTTTCGGCGTGGGTTATAATTGCCGTGCGGAGCTGGACTTTGAAGAAATCGTCAATTGTAATTTCCTCAAATTTCTCCACCGGCACGGTCTGTTCACCCTGGCCCAATTTATTTGTCTGCTCTTCAATTGCCTTATCTTCAATCTTTGTAAAAAGAATCTCGGGCTGATTAAGCTGATGACCGGCAGAAAGGTTCTCATTTCCGGCTTTATTCCATTCAACCGGCTTTGAGTTAAGGATCTTAAAGAGCTTTTCGGACGAGAATGGAATTACGGGATTGAAAAGCTCGGCAAGCGTATAAATTGTCTGAAGACAGACATACAATGTTGTCTGGCAGCGTTCGCGGTCGGTTTTAACAGTTTTCCATGGTTCGGAATCGTTAAAATACTTATTTCCGGCGCGGGCCAGGCTCATTATCTCGTTTACGCCGTCTTTAATCTTATACTGTTCGAAGTACCCCGAAATCTTTGCCGGATAGCCTGCAAGAAGCTCCAGCATATCCTTGTCAATCTGCTGTAAAGTCCCCTTCTCAGGCACTTTTCCTTCAAAATGCTTGTGTACAAAAGTAAACGTCCTGTTTACAAAATTTCCTAAGATATCTGCCAGTTCGCTGTTATTTCTCAGCTGGAATTCCTTCCAGTAGAAGTCCGTATCCCTGTTCTCAGGCAGGTTGGCAGCCAGGGTATAGCGCAGGGGGTCTGCCGGGAAAAGCTTCAGGAAGTCGATTACATCAATTCCCCAGTTCCTGCTTTTTGAGAATTTCTTGCCTTCAAAGTTCAAAAATTCATTTGCAGGCACATTCTGAGGCAGTATATACTTATCTTCACTGGCGTCGTTCCAGGCCATAAGCATGGCAGGAAAGAAAATTGTATGGAACACAATATTATCTTTTCCGATGAATGCAACGTACTTGGTTTCAGGGTTCTGCCAGTACTCTTTCCAGAGCTCAGGTTTTCCGAGCTTCTGCGAGAGTTCCTTTGTAGCAGAAATATACCCCAGAACGGCCTCAAACCAAACGTAAAGCACCTTGCCCTGGGCCGATTCAAGAGGCACCTGCACACCCCAGTCGAGGTCGCGTGTTACTGCCCTGTCCTGCAGGCCGTCTTTAAACCATCCGCGGCAGTACTGGAGCACGTTATCCTTCCAGCCGTATTTGGCATCCATTTCGGACACATATTTTTCAAGTCTTTCCTGGTATTTCCCTAAGGGGAAATAGTAATGTGAAGTTTCCTTCAGGACCGGAGTTTCGCCAGTAATCTTGCTTTTCGGGTCCTTAAGGTCCGATGGATCATAAAGGGCGCCGCAGTTTTCACATTCATCGCTTCTAGCCTGCTCGTTGCCGCAGTTGGGGCATGTGCCTTCCACATAGCGGTCGGGCAGAAACATTTTTACTTTCTCATCATAAAACTGGAGAGTTTTTTTCTCCTTTAAGATTCCCTGATTATAATAGGTAAGGAAAAACTCCTTCGAAGTTTCATGGTGTATTGGAAGGCTGGTTCTGGAATAAATGTCGAAGCTCATTCCGAACTTTTCGAAGGCGTCCTTATTTATATTATGAAAACGGTCTATAACCACCTGGGGTTTTACGTTTTCCTTATCGGCAGTAATTGTAATCGGAACTCCGTGCTCATCTGACCCGCAGATGTAGAGTATATCGGCGCCGTTCAGCCTCTTGAATCTCACATATATATCGGCCGGAAGGTAGGCACCGCTTAAGTGACCAAGATGAATAGGTCCGTTGGCATATGGCAAAGCAGAAGTAACAATAATTTTTTCTTTATCCAATTTCATTCCCACTATTTTTTATACGTAACATTAAATATAAGTAAATTTTCCTGAAAAACCGGAGTTTCCGCACAATTTATGCTATTTATTGGCTTTCCGGGAAATCAAAACAAATGCCTGTTGGAAATTTTTCTCTCAAGTCTTAAATATTAGGATTGACTATATAAGATCCTGATCATATTTTTCCCATCGCTTTCAAAACTTAAGTTTATTTAGCATAAGTTTTATTTAAGAAAGAAGTTTATTCACCACAAAATAAGCAGGGCAAACGCTGAGGGTTCATGAAGAGAAATTACGGGTATGAATTAGCTAAGTCGGGTAATGATGATGAGTCTTTGGATTCTGAAGGAAGTAACAAAGAAAACCGGAAATCCCTGCCAGGGCACCGGAAATCAGAAGAGTTAAAGATTGTAGTTGACAATTCCAGGGATGATTTGCGGAAATTTCTGAGGGCTGTAAATCAAAGCTCCAGCCTCATTATAATAACCGATAAATATGGCGTTATTGAGTATGTAAACCCCAAGTTTACAGCTGTAACCGGCTATGAGCCGGATGAAGTTAAAGGCAGGACTCCCGCCATACTTAAATCAGGTGAAACACCGGAAGGGGATTATAAAAAACTCTGGGATACAATTAAATCGGGCAGGGAATGGCACGGGGAATTCCATAACAGGATGAAAAACGGAGAGTTTTTCTGGGATATATCCTCAATTTCGCCGGTTGTAAACGAAGCCGGGGAAATCACGCATTTTATATGCGTAAAGGAAGATATAACTCAGATGAAGGCCTCGGAAGAGGAACTCCGCCTTGCAAAGGAAGTTGCAGAAAAATCAGAACGCCTCAAAACCGAATTTCTGGCGCAGATTTCACATGAAATACGCACGCCTGTCAATACAATGATGAGCTTTATATCCCTTATCAGGGATGAAATGGAAGGCAAGCTCCCGGAGGAACTGAAATCGGGCTTTAAGATGATCGATAACGGCGCCAGAAGGCTGATAAGAACAATAGACCTTCTGCTCGACATGTCGCAGGTGCAAAGCGGCAACCTGAAAATAAATCCTGAAGAAATTGATCTTGGAAAGGAAGTGCTTGAAAATCTGATCTTCGACTTTCATTCTGTGGCAAAATTAAAGGGCCTGAAGCTTGACTATACAAATCTTTGCTCTGATTCTGTACTTTCAGCCGACCTTTATACGGTAAACCAGATATTTGTTAATTTAATTGATAATGCAATTAAGTTTACCTTAGAGGGAAGCGTTGAAGTTAAAGTTTACAGGGATGACGTAAACAGGCTCTGTGTGAATATAATAGACACAGGCATAGGGATTTCAGAAGAATACCTTCCAAATCTTTTTACCCCCTTTTCGCAGGAAAAGACGGGTTATACGAGGCAGTTTGACGGCAACGGGCTGGGGCTGGCTCTGGTTGAGAAATATGCCGAGCTGAACAATGCCGAAATCAGGGTTCAAAGCCGGAAGAATGAGGGATCGGTCTTTACGGTAGTTTTTAATTAGTGAAAAGGATGTCAGAAACCATTTTCTGACATCCTTTTGGATTTATTTTTCCAGGCTCGAATACATTTCGTCTATCAGATTGCCGTAGCGTTCCTCAATTACTTTTCTCTTGAGCTTTAATGTGGGCGTTACTTCGCCCGATTCCAGGCTGAAGGCCTTGTCCAGAAGGACGAACTTTCTTACCCTTTCATAATTTGCAAGCTGCTTCTGGAATTTCTCCAGGTCCTTTTCAATCAGGTTATAAATTTCCTTGCTGTTCGTAAGGTCCTCATTCGACTGGTAGTCGATTGCGTGAGAATCTGCATATTCGCGTATGGCCTCAAAGTCGGGCACTATAAGAGCGCTTAAGAACATACGCCTGTCGCCGATAAGGACGAACTGATCTATATACTTGCTTCCGAGGAAGAGGTTCTCTATTGGTGTCGGGGCGATGTACTTTCCGGCCGAGGTCTTAAACAGGTGCTTTTTCCTGTCGGTTATAACCAGGAAACCTTCGGCGTCAAAAACACCTATATCCCCTGTGTGCAGCCATCCGTCTTTAAGTACAGCCTCAGTTTCCTTTTTGTTTTTATAATATCCCTGCATGATATTCGGGCCGCGGGCAAGTATTTCACCATCGGGGGCAATTTTCACTTCAACGCCGGGGAAAGTCTTTCCAACCGAGCCGAACTTATAGTCGTCTATACGGTTAGCCGAAATTACAGGTGAAGACTCAGTTAAACCGTAGCCTTCGATTATAACTATACCCACAGCTTCAAAAAATTCCCCGAGCTCACGCGGCAGTGCTGCTCCTCCCGAGACAAAGAATCTTAAACGTCCCCCGGTCTTTTCCCTGATTGTATTCAGCACCAGCTTTTCAGCCGTCTTATACTTCAGCAGGAGCGTAAGGGTTACATTATCCGCCTTTTTAGCCTGAGCGTATGCCCTGCCCGTTTCAATAGCCCATTTGAAAATCTTCTGCTTTTTCTCAGACTGGCTTTCAACGTTCTTTATTATCTTACCATAAATTCTTTCAAAAAGGCGGGGAACAGTTGTAAGTATAGTAGGCTTTACCTCAATCATATTCTGGGCAACGGCCTCAATGCCTTCAGCATAACAGACCTGACCGCCCGAAGAAAAAGCCGTATAGTAGCCCCCCATTCTTTCAAAGATATGGCATAAGGGTAAGAAGGATAAAAACACGTCCTGGTTTGTGAAAGGAATAGCCTCTGAAGCCGCAAGAACATTGGATACTATATTCCAGTGCGTAAGCATTACACCTTTTGGAACTCCGGTTGTGCCTGAAGTATAAATTATGGTGCACAGATCATCTGGCTTGCAGACTTTCATGCTTTCCTTAAATAAAAACGGGTTGGACTGCCTGTAGATTATTCCCCTTTCCTGAATTTCGCGGAAGGAATAAATTTCGGGAGTGCCCGCAGGGACGTCCTTTTCATTTAAGACAATAATAAATTTCAGAGCTTTACAGTTAGCCCTTATCTTAAGAACCTTATTGAGCTGAAATTTATTTGAAACTATTATTCCAATGGATTCGGAATCTTTGAGAATAAATTCCACAGAATCGGAAGTAAGCGAAGGATACAAAGGCACATCAATTGCCCCGAGCGAAAGTATAGCCATATCCGAGTAAACCCATTCGGGGCGGTTTTCCGAAATAATGGCAATTTTGTCTTCACGCTTTATGCCGAGCGAAGCCAAACCGTTTGCAAAATCTTCCGTATGATCCTTAAATTCCCCGTAGCTGATGCCCACATACTGGCCTGCTACTTTATGTTTCATTAAAGGCTTATCCGTAGTTTTTGCATACTCTTCTGTCAGCATTACAAAGAGTTCGGGGATTGTCTTAAATTTTCTGATTACGGGCATTTATTCTCCATTAGAACTGTTTTCATTAATACTTTTATTAAACTTTTATAAAGATTTTTTTGGCATATAAAATCCAGAATATTCCGCACAATAAAATTACAAAGGCCAGCGCCCAGGCAAGCGAGGCGTTTAGACCCGGCAGCCAGGAAGCGAACAGAACATTGTAAAGATAAACCCTCAGGTCTATAAGATGCCCTGATGCGTCCATAACCTTCGGAATATATAAAGCACGCTCAATAATCTCAGAAAGAAAATATGCCGCAATGGCATTCATACCATAGACGAGGAAAGGCTTTGTCCACTTTGTATAGCCTTTAACGTCAATAAGCCAGTAGCACATTCCAAGAAACTGCAGCGCCATTCCGGCCGTAAAAACCACATAGGAACTGGTCCAGAGATTCTTGTTTATCGGGAACCACATATCCCATATTGCTCCAAGCACAAGTCCCAGGTTTCCCCAGAAGAACATCCATACTGTTCTGGTGGAATTTTCAATGTCGGTTCTTCTTAACCACTCTCCTGTCAGAATGCCGAATATGGCTGTTGATATTGCAGGCAGGGTGCTTAAGAGTCCTTCCGGATCCCAGGTCTTTGTATAATACCAGATGTGAGGCCCAAAGATTAGCCTGTCCAGCCACGCGCCAAGGTTAGTGGACGGTTCAAGATTGGCGTATCCTACGCCGGGCACGGGAATGAGAGTCATTACAGCCCAGTAAAGAAGTAGAATTACGGCTGAAATTACGGCAAGGTTTTTTATGCTTACTTTAAGGAACAGCAAAGACGTAATAAGATATACAACGGCAATCCTCTGCAGCACTCCCGGAATTCTGACCGTGGAAAAATTAAAATCGGGGAAGGCGGCCAGGAAAATGCCGAGCAGGAAAATAATAACCGCACGCCTGATAATCTGAAGGACGAGCTTTTTCTGGTCGTCCCCTCTTTGTTTTCTTTTGGAAAGGGAATAACTTGTTGCAACCCCGACAATAAAAAGGAAGAAAGGAAATATAAGGTCAGTAGGCGTTATTCCGTTCCATTTGGCATGCTGAAGTGCAGGATAGACGTGCTCCCATGTGCCCGGAGTGTTTACGAGTATCATTCCGGCGATAGTAATTCCTCTGAAAACATCCAGTGAAAGCAGTCGTTCCGATTTAGCATTACCCATATGCGTCCCCATAAGATTAAAAGGATACCTTAATCCCGCACAAAAAAAGCAGATGTATAACCGCCCTGGGAAAAGAGAGTAAAGCGGGACCAGACTTATCCGGTCTTAAGTTTTCCGGTTTTAAGCTTTTTTAATTCTTTTCTGTCTGAAGTATTCAACGAAGCCGGGCAGAACAGAAATTAAAATGATTGCTAAAATAACAAAAGAAAAGTTATTTTTCACAAACGGTAAATTACCAAAAAAATAACCTGCAAATACGAACAGTATAACCCAAAGAAGTCCGCCGAAAACGTTATAGCTTATGAACTTGCCATATGACATGCTGCCCACGCCGGCAACAAAAGGTGCAAATGTACGTATTATCGGTATAAAGCGGGCAATGATGATAGTCTTTCCGCCGTGTTTTTCGTAAAACTGGTGCGTCCTTTCGAGGTGCTCTTTTTTAAGAAAGCGGACCTTCTGCTGTGTAAATATCTTTGGACCTATATAGTTTCCGATCCAGTAGTTTACAGTATCCCCCAGAATTGCTGCAACGGCAAGTATAAGGAAAAGTCCTGCCAGGTTAAAAGACCCCAGTGCGGCAAATGCTCCTGCTGCAAAAAGCAGTGAATCCCCGGGTAAAAATGGTGTAACTACAAATCCCGTCTCAGCAAAAATAACGAGAAATAACAGAAGGTAAGTCCATATGCCGTATTCAAGAATAATTCCGTTCAGATGTTTATCAAGATGGATGAACAGATCAATAAAATATCTTATATGCTCCAAAAATAACTCCTATAAATAAGGGGCACCTCTTAAGCAGCGATGCCCCTTTTTGAAACAGTTTATTACTTACTGCTTTTTACTTTTTTTAATAATTCTTTTGCTCTTTTAGCTACGTTGCCGGCAGTAAACCCGAATTTTTCCATAACAATTTCCCCGGGTGCCGACATGCCGAATCTTTCAATGCTTACACATTCGCCGTACTGTCCCACATATTTTTCCCATCCCATTTTAACTCCGGCCTCAACTGAAAGGCGGGCTTTTACTTCAGGGATCAGCACGGAATTTTTATATTCCTCAGACTGAACGTCGAAGAGTTCCCACGACGGGAAGCTTACGCATCTTGCCTTAATGCCCTGGGCTTCAAGCTCCTCAGCTGCTGCCACGATGTGCTGGACTTCAGATCCTGAGGCCATTAAGATCATGTCGGGAGTCCCGTTTGTATCGCGCAGCACATAAGCGCCCTTAAGGAGGCCTTCTGCACTATGATATTTTTCCTGGTCTATAACCGGGAGGTTCTGGCGCGTTAGAATAAGTGCAACAGGACTTTTTGAATGTTCAATTGCAGCGCGCCATGCATAGCTGGTTTCATTGGCATCTGCCGGGCGGATAACAACAACTTCAGGAATTGTCCTCAGGGCTGCCAGGTGTTCAACTGCCTGATGAGTAGGACCATCTTCTCCCAAGCCGATGCTGTCGTGTGTAAAAATATAGATTGGTCTTAAGCCTGAAAGTGCGCCCAGGCGTATTGCTGGCCGCAGATAATCTGAGAATACAAGGAAAGTACCGCCGTAAGGAATGACTCCCCCATAGATTGCCATGCCGTTAAGCATGCCGGCCATTCCGTGTTCGCGGACTCCGAAGTGGAAGTTACGACCTTCACGGTGTTCGGGAGAAAATGCAGGGTATCCTTTTAATTCCGTATTGTTTGAAGGAGCCAGATCTGCTGAGCCTCCGATGAGAGTGGGAATTGAGGATGCAATTGCGTTCAGTACTTTTCCGGAGGCAGAGCGTGTGGCCATGCCCTTAGGTTCAACTGCAAACTTCGGAAGTTTAGACTGCCACTTATCGCCGAAGTTTCCTGTCATCACGTCGTTAAAAAGCTTCCCTTCTTCGGGGTACTTTTCGCAGTATATTTCAAACTGTTTTTCCCAGTCGGCTTCCAGCTTATGGCCTTTATCCTTAAACTGCGAAAAGAACTTGGCTACTTCTTCGGGAACGTAAAAAGTTTTATCTTCCGGCCATCCCAGGTTTTTCTTAGTAAGCTTTACTTCGTCAGCTCCTAAGGGGGAACCGTGTGCCGAGGATGTATCCTGCTTGTTCGGGCTGCCAAAGCCGATGTGGGTTTTTGTAACTATAAAAGAAGGCCTGTTTTTTTCCTTCTGAGCGTTTTCAATGGCTTTATCCATTGCCTGCAGGTCGTTGACATTTTCCAGGCGCTGGACATGCCAGCCGTAGGCTTCATAACGTTTTCCAACATCCTCAGTAAAAGCGAGGTTTGTGCTGCCGTCTATGCTGATATTATTGTCGTCATAGAAAACAATAAGCTTCCCCAGCTTCTGGTGTCCGGCAAATGAAGATGCCTCATGAGAAACGCCTTCCATCATATCACCGTCGCTGGCGATAACATAAATATAATGGTCGAGCAGAGGGAGTTCATTTTTATTAAATGTTGCGGCAAGGAATTCCTGTGCAACGGCCATACCAACCGCATTTGTAATTCCCTGTCCCAGCGGTCCGGTTGTAGTTTCAACGCCCGGAGTAAGGATTGCCTCGGGGTGACCGGGAGTTATGCTGTCCCACTGCCTGAAGTTTTTCAAGTCCTCCATAGAAAGGTCATAGCCTGTCAAATAAAGCATGCTGTAGAGGAGCATGCTGCCGTGGCCGGCAGAAAGAACAAATTTATCCCTGTTAAACCACTTAGGGTTAGCAGGGTTATAGCGCATATATTTTGTAAATAGTCTGTAAGCGATAGGAGCGCATCCCATAGGCATGCCCGGATGGCCCGAATTTGCTTTCTGGACAGCATCTACGGCAAGAAATCTTATTGTGTTAATACAAAGCTCGTCGAGCTCATGTGCTTTGTCTGACATAAAAAAAGCCTCTCAAATTCTTTAAAATTGGTTATAAATATAAGAATATTTCGTCAATATTCTTGCAAATAAGAAACTATCATTCTCCTAATGTAAAAAAAAGGGGTTCAACGTTCAATGTTCGAAGTTTCCGCCTTCGGCGGAGGAGAGATAGAAGGATATTAATATTCGCTGATTATTTTGCCGTTTACTACAGGAGTAACGCAGATGAGGGGCTGTTCAGGAAGCCTGAAGCTCTGAAATATCTCTTCAAAAAGCTGATACTGCATTCCCTGCTGTTCCAGACGGGCAAACTTATTGTATTTCATGAATTCCCCTCTTTTATTCTGGGGAGCATCAAAGTGATAGGCGTGTTCAAAATCTTCCCTTGCCTTCTTTTTGAGAAATTCAATCTTGTTATTGTCGCCGCCTTCCATTTCATAACCTTTGGCCTTGAAAGCAACAACAAACCCGTTATTAATTACCAGGTAGATATTCAGTATAATCTCCAGCACTTCTTTTCACCCTCTTTTGGAATAGAAATTTGGGCCGGAACAAACTGGATCTGTCCCGGCCTTTATTACAACGTCTTATTATTTCTTAGGACCAATCATCTGTTCAGGCCTTACAACTTCATCAAACTTTTCACCGGTCAGAAGTCCAAGTTCAATGGCTGCTTCGCGGAGAGTCTTATTTTCCTTGTGAGCTTTCTTAGCCACCTTGGCAGCATTATCGTAACCGATATGCGGGTTAAGCGCGGTAACAAGCATGAGTGAATTTTCAAGGTGCTTTTTAATGTTGCCCGTATTAGCCTGAATGCCAACAACGCAGTTATCGGTAAAGCTTTCGCAGGCATCGGCAATTAGCTTCATGGACTGCAGGAGGTTGAATATTATAACAGGCTTGAATACATTCAGTTCAAAGTTGCCCATTGCGCCGCCGAAATTAATTGCAACGTCGTTGCCGAAAACCTGAGCGCAGACCATTGTCATTGCCTCGGACTGTGTGGGGTTAACCTTGCCCGGCATAATTGAGCTGCCCGGTTCATTCTCAGGAAGTGAGAGTTCACCAATGCCGCTTCTGGGGCCGCTTCCAAGCCAGCGTATATCGTTGGCAATTTTCATAAGTGAGGCAGCCAGGGTCTTTAACACGCCGCTCATTTCAACCATAGCGTCATGACCTGCAAGAGCTTCATATTTGTTTCTTGCAGAAACAAAAGGTTTGCCTGTAAGATCAGCAATAATCTTTGCCGACTTTTCTGCAAATTCAGGGTGTGTGTTTAAGCCTGTACCCACGGCAGTTCCGCCCAAGGCAAGTTCATAAAGCCTGGGCATGGCGCAGTTTATTCTTTCAAGTCCGTTTGTAAGCTGCTGAACGTAGCCGGAGAATTCCTGTTCGAGTGTAAGAGGTGTAGCATCCATAAGGTGCGTGCGGCCGATCTTAATAATGCCAGTAAATTCCTTAGACTTTTTATCAAGCGCATCTCTGAGCTTTGTAACCATTGGTATAAGTCTTCTGTGGATTTCCTCAACGGCTGCAATATGCATTGCCGTGGGGAAGGTGTCGTTTGATGACTGGGCCTTATTGACGTCGTCATTGGGATGGATAGGTTTTTTGCTTCCCATTTCCCCGCCTGCTAGTTCAATTGCGCGGTTAGAGATAACCTCGTTTGCGTTCATGTTTGTCTGTGTGCCGCTTCCGGTCTGCCATACAACGAGCGGGAAATGGTCATCGAGCTTTCCTTCAATAACCTCGTCGGCGGCTTTAATAATAAGGTCAGCTTTTTCAGCGGGCAGAATTCCCAATTCCCTGTTTGATATTGCGGCAGCTTTTTTCAAAATACCGAGTGCTCTGATCAGAGGTCTGGGGAAGCGTTCTCCGCCAATTTTGAAGTTTTGCAAAGAGCGGGCTGTCTGTGCGCCGTAGTACATATCGGAAGGCACCTTAATTTCACCCATACTATCTGATTCGGATCTAAATTCCATGCATCCTCCATCACGGTTTTAAGATGATAAGAAATTCTCTAAAAAAAGAATTATTGTCTGATTAAAAAAATTTGCACAATAAAATAACTGAATGAATGCTGATTGTCAAATTCCGCCTATTGGCCTGAAGATCATCTTTTCAGCCTGAGATATTCGGGTCGTAGATTATTTCAACGGCATTTCCGTCGGGGTCTGCAAAAAGCAGTGAATAGCTGTCATCCGTGTGAAGTTTCGGTTCCTGAAGAATCTGCGTACCAATTTCTTTCAGTTTTGGAAGGGCTTTATCCACCTCATCTTTTGAAGCAACTCTCATTCCGAAATGCGGGGGGTGCGGTGCGCCTTTTCTGATAAATGCAATATCATCCTTATTCTTGCGTACGAGGCCCCATTCATCAAATATAAAAATGATATCGAAGCCGAAATTAACGTTATAAAAATTTGCAGCCCTTTCGACGTCGTCCACCAATAGTGCAGTATGACCTGTTCTTTTAATACTTATGCCCATATTGCTATCCTTGTTAAAATTATTACGGCTTAAAAAGCCCGGGGGTGGATAGAGGCCGCGGTTAAGAAGAGAGAGTACTCCCCGGTTCCCGGATTTAATTAAATATAATACAAGGATCAGGCTAATTGCAAGGGGCGAAAGGTCCGATATCCAACGTCCGACGGAAAGACAGGTTCAACATATTGAATTGCCGCGATCCGCCGCGGCAATTCTGAAAATCTTTAATTACTCACAAAATAATCGTAAACAATCTTTGACACGCTGGAGAGGACTTCAGTGGCCTTGTCCATATCTGTCAGGTTTTTGGAAAGAAGTACCAGAACGTACTTCCGCCCGTCCGGCAGAATTACAAAGCCTGAATCGTGCTTGATGCCGTCTACTGAACCTGTCTTGTGGGCAACTTTAACACCTTTAGGTAGTTTTGCCGGAATTACTTCCTGGAATTTCTGACAAAGTAGTATATCGGTCATTTCACGGCAGGCTTCTTTTGAAACAACTGAGCCTTTGGCAATCTGCTCAAATATTATCATCAGGTCTCTGGCCGTCGTGGTGTTATTCAATCCCTTCTCGAAAGCTTTCATATCCTCTACACCGCGAAGCACCTTAATATTCTTTGCTCCTATACTCAGCATCGTGTTCTGCGCATTTTCAGCTTTTACAAGATCAATTAAAATGTTTGTGGCAAGATTGCTGCTTACGGTGATCATTTCAAAAACAAGCTGGCGGATGGTCCTCTTCTTGTTTAAATATTCATAGAGGCCCTCTCCCCCGTCGCGGTCTATAGCCATGCTGAATGCAGAGCCGTCTACAATGCTCTTAAATTCATTTTTCACCTGAATTGAATCATCCAGACTGAATTTTCCAAGAGCAGCCTGTCGGAAGACTTCAACCATTACAGGGGTCTTCATTGTGCTTGCAGCGTGGAAGGCTTCATCTGCATTGATGAGAATTGTGTTATCAGGATTACGGACATCCCTGAATGCCAGCGCAAAATCTCCTTTCGTTTTGGAAAACTCTGCCTGAATTTTGGTTTTTAATTCTTCTGATTTCAAATCTTTCACCTGTGCATTTTGTGAAACAGCTGTAAAAAGGAGCAGTAAACATAAACAAGCCGCCTTAGTCAGAATTCTCATAACCACTCCAATATTTTATAATCCGAATAGTCTTTTAATTTCGTCTGTTCCAATGGACTTCTTTATTTCCTCTTCCTCATCGCCCGCGTTTTTCTCTGTCAGCTCACGCGCAAAGTCTTCACTTGCAATGACCTCACAGCGGCAGACGCGTGCAAACTGGGCCAGATTGCTGTCGGATGATATGAGCGTAATGAGCCTGGGGTTATTTTCCATTTCAATCTGATGTTTGATGAGTTCATCGGCGGTGCGTTTTTCAGAGTAATGGATTTTAAGTTTCGAAGTGTTGATTGCCAGATCCTTGAAGCCGTCGAAGTTCAGTGTAACTTTAACTTTCTTTCCGTAGAAATATTTATCCACCATAAAAGCCAGTTTTTCTCTTGAAGCCTGCCCGCTTTTATTCTGAAGTGCGCGGAGGGACTTGATCTTTCCAATCAGATTATTCCCGTCGATAATATAATGCTTCATTCCCATAAATACTGTTTACCTTCCGCTAAACTGGCCTCTTGAACGTTCAACTTTAATATCCTGCAGCTGGGGCGCCTTTACTCTGATCTCGAATCGGTAGCCCCTGTAAACACCGAGCGGGTTCCAGCTGAGATTCATCTCCCAGCAGTGCAGATCCTTGTAGATCCTGACCTGCGGAGCCGCAAAAGCCTTCTGCTTAAAGTCGTAGCTTCCTGTAAAAGCAAGCTTGATGCTTTCCGTGAGGCTGAAGTTAAAGCTGGTGCTCATGTTTGAATAGGTGCCGGGGCGCCTGGGATCCCTTTTATCCATCGAATAATTAAAGTTCAGGGCCAGATCCCATGGGATGTTATAGTCAGGCGGCTCATCGCTGTAAATGCCCATATAGGGATTCGGGTTGCCGTAGGCGCTCTGCGTAACAGAAGGAACGGCTTTTTCCTCTTTCTTTGTCTCCTTCCCCTTCAGCCTTTCGGCAGACAGCGATGTGCTGACAGAAAACTGGAAGTTCGTAAGGCGCATAAATCCTCCGCCTTTACGCGATGAAAGAAAGCTTGTTGAAGTCTGCCCTTTATTGTAATCAAAGTCGTAAAAAGAATAAGAAGATGATCCGTTAAAGCTGAAGAGATCCCCAACCTGCGTCCTGTATGAAAGAAAGAGGTCGGAAAGCTTATTCGTTGGTGCAACGAAGTTATAGCTCAGGTTTGCATCCAGGTTCAGAAGCTGAATTTTTTTGGCCTCGGAAGTTGTATCCGAAGGATCCTTCATTGTTTTAATTTCAAAAATATTATTTACAGAGAAGTTCAGGCTCTGCTGTTCGAAAGCACCGGGTCCGCCGAATACCTCGCGTTCAAATTTATTATATTTTACCACCTTGCCCGCCGCATCAGTATAGCTTCCATAGTAGCCCCATTTGGGGGATGAAAAGTCGGGAGTATATGTATAAGAAACCCTGGGCGTAATGGTATGCCTCATCGCCTGAACTCCAAGGGCATTCGGCTGGATGATGCCGTAAAGCTTTGTAGAAGCCTCAACGCCCATATCAAAGGATCTCACTGCATTCAGTTCATGAATTTCATTTGTAACAATTGAATCTTTATAGACCGTGTTACCAGGGGTTGAATGCACGCGGTCAATTACGTGAATATCCTGCCGTGCAATATTCTTATCGTACCAGCGTTCAACATAGTTAAAGCGCGGCGAAACATTGAAGTATCCTATCTTGGGAGCAATGTTTGAAGAGATGTTGTGCTGGAAACCGCCGTGCGAATTTGAGACGCCGGCAAGTTTTGTTCTTACATTCTGGAACTGTCCCGAATAGTTAATTCCAATCTGTTCATACCACTTCTGGTCCGCAGGGTCTATTCTCCCCTTTCTCTTAAAAGGATAAGTGGGAAGGATAGTAAAGCTTGCAGACGGGAGCACCTCATTGATATTACCTATCTGCGTTGAATCGGGAGCGTCTATTATCTGCTGGCGGCTGTAGCCTATTGACATGCTGTTGCCAGAAGATTCCCAGGTCTTGGATAAAGTTGCAGCCGACTGAATGTTCTGGCTTAAAAGGTCGTTATAATTAAAGCTCGTTCTGTTCAGGTATCCCTTTGAAGAGATAAAGTTCAGGTTTGCATCCAGCCTCATTGTAGGGTCAATCTGCTGATTATGGTAAACTCCAATTCGCCATTCTTTTCTCTCATTATAATCGGGGTCCCCCCTTTCACCTGAATGCACGCTCGAATATCCGCCGTCGACGCTGCCTGAAAGCGAATAGCGCTTAGCATAGCGGAATCGGCTCGAGAGGTTATAGCCTCCCCTTAAGTAAAGGTCGCTTAAGAGGTTTATATCCATATAGTCGCTTATTGCCCAGAAGTATCCGAGGTGAGAGAAGTACTGTCCGAATTCAAAGCTATGTCCGTAGGCCGGTGCAATAAGTCCTGAGCGCCTGCCGGTCTGGTTCGGAAAAACGCCGAAAGGCAGAGGAATTGGCAAGGGTACACCGCCTATATAAAGCCAGATCCAGCGCGCAATTATCTGTTCTTTCATTACAACTTTCATTTCTTTTGCATAAAAGAAAAAGTGAGCGCTGTCGGCGTCGCAGGTGGTATAGGTTCCGTTTTTAATGAAGTAGGTTTCTTTGTCAATCTTCTTAACCTTTGAGCCTCCGTAGAGGCCTCCTTCGGCTTTGCTTTTGGCGGCAGAAATTATACCGCGCTGTGTCTTAAAGTCGTACGTAAGCCTGGTACCCTTATAAATCTCGCCCGCTTCGGACATAACGGGTGTGCCTTTAAGTTTTGTTTTGGCAGTATCGGACGTATCAACGACACCCGAAGCCTGGATGCGGTTCAGGTTAAAGTCTACAAGAATATTAGCGCTTTTAAGCTCGGTCTTTTTGTATTTCAGCTCCCCGCTGCCGAAGATCTCCATTTTCCTCTCAGGAATTCTGAAGATAAGTGAATCTGAGCCTGCGGCATAGATTACGGCGTCGATATCCGATTTTCTTTTGGTAGTATCTTTTACTGCAGTAGTATCACTACGGGCTCTGAGGCTGTCGGCCGTGGGTCCCAAAGGCGGTCTGAATAAAGTAGTATCCTTCTCCTGCGAAAAGAGCATACCTGTAAATAGAAGGATAAAAAGAAACGTTACTTTATTCATAAATCAAAAAAGAAAAAAAACATCACATTTGGCTGTTAAAAATAAACCATTTAGATGCCATAGACAAGTCAAATGGCATCTAAATGGTACAATTTCCGGAAGATTAAGTTCCGTTACTTAAAAGGCGGTCACTTCTCGCTGTAGAACACGAGAGAAGAAGCGCCTTTAATTCCCGCTTCATTTTTCAGTTTTGCAGGAACAATTTTCACCTTGGGGGCCAGAGGCGTAAGCACCCTTTGTTTTGCGGTTTCGCGTACCGAATCGAACAGGAGCTGGCCGAAGCCTGCAACGCCGCCTCCGATAATAACGTTATGGATATCCATGAGGTTTATGGAAGAGGCCAGTGCATAGCCAAGGTACTTACCGGTTTCAGTGATTACCGACTTGGAGAACTCGTCGCCAAGCTGTGCGGCATCGTAAATTATTTTAGGGGTAAGATTATTCAGGTTATTATCGAGCAGGTCGTAAATTTTAGTGCTCAGTTTCCCGTCTTTAAGCTTTTCGTGAACCCTTTCAACTATGTAGCCGTTGCCCACATAGGTTTCAATGCAGCCGTAGGATCCGCAGTTGCACCTGTGGCCGTTAAAGTCAATTGTTGTATGTCCCAGTTCACCTGCAGCGCCCTGCATACCGTGGTAGAGCTTGCGGTTAATAATAATTCCGCCGCCCACGCCTGTGCCAAGCGTAACCATAATAAAATCCGAAAAGTTTTTTCCTGCCCCGAAAATCATCTCGCCGACTGCAGCAGCATTGGCATCATTTTCAATTACGGTTCTTAAATTAAATTCATCTTCAATAACCCTGCTTAAAAATACTTTTTTCCAGCCGGGCAGGTTCGGGGGATTTTCAACCGTGCCTTTTTCCATTGAAACCACGCCAGGCGCGCCGATGCCGATTCCGCCGACATCATTTTTATAATCGCCAAGAACGAGCTGAATGCCCTTCTTGATCTGGCTGACAACTGTCTTTGGTCCCTGATCGGCAAGTGTGTCTACAAATCCTTTCTTAATCAGCTTTCCTTCTTTGGAAACGACACCTACTTTAATTGATGTGCCCCCTAAATCGACGCCGATCACATATTTTTTATTTTTTGCCATAATGAGTAGAGTTTTATTTTGAATTATGTATTTCTATCTGTATTCCTGACTGACAATTGTTAAATCGCCTGGATAAGTTATATCCCCTATCGGGCTTGAAACAGAAGGCCTTGCCACGAGCTTAATACTTACAGGATTACTCTGCTGGCCGCTTAGTTTGAGAGCCAGGTTAACGAGTCCCTGATAATCGCGATCATTAAAAAATTTAAATAGGTCCAATTCTATTTTAAGCGGGAATTTAACATCCTGCCCCATACCGGGAACGCTGATTGGGGAGGTGATATCACCTGTAATAGTTTCCTTATCGTCTATGAAGAGCTTCCATGGGAATTTCGTCAGCTGCACGTCGGTTTTCGGATTGCTGCCTTTGCCGTCGTTAGGGTTTACCGCATCCACGTTAAGCACAAAGGATAAAGGGAGCTTTTTGCTTGCAACAGCAGAGGTTAAGCTCAAAAGATCCGAAGCCGAAAAATCCTGCAGACGGGTTTTATTTGCAACGGAAATACCGTTTAAGAGAAAACCGTTTACACTGTCGAGCTTGAACTTAAGCCGTGCAATGTTTTGGAAGGTCTGAATTACGCTACAACTGCTGGCGCTGAAAAACATGCCGAGGGCAAGAAAATACAAAATCAATCTTCTGCGCATCATCATCCACTCTCCTTCTTATTATAAAACTGATTATAAATACAAAGCGAGTTATAGTATCCGTAATGAATTTTTTCAGAATCAACTTTCCGCTTACAAAAAATCTAAGAACAGGGGAAATCAATTAAAAATTAAAAATGAAAAATTAAAAAGTAAGCCCCGGATCAGAGGCGCACTTTACTTAATCTGTGAGTTTTCAATTTCCTTAATTATAGCTTCAGCCACCTTCAGAGCCCTGAGGCCGTCGAGGCCGCTTACAACGGGCTTGGTATGGTTAAGTACAGAATCTATAAAGAGTTTAAGCTCATACTGGAGCGCGTTTACTTCTTTTACCTCGGGCTGTTCATAAACAACCTGCTTTTTCTTATCGCCAATGCCTATTTCGCCGAAAGAGATAAAATTATTTTCAATGGTCTGTTCTTTTGAGACGAGCCTGTAGACCTCAGATACACCGGTATTGAAGTCCAGCGATATATAGCTGTCGCGCTGGAACATTCTCATTTTTCTCATTTTCTTCTGGGATATTCTGCTGGCAGTTACGTTGGCCACGGCTCCGTTTTCAAATTCCAGACGGGCGTTGGCAATGTCTATGTTATCAGAAACTACCGCTACCCCGCTTGCATGAACCTGTCTGACGTCGCTTTTCACAAGACTGAGTATAATATCAATATCGTGAATCATGAGATCTAAAACAACGGCAACGTCGGTTCCGCGCGGGTTAAACTGTGCCAGGCGGTCGCTCTGAATAAATTTTGGTTCCAGATCGTATTTATCCAGTGAAAGCAGAGCAGGATTAAACCGTTCTATATGCCCCACCTGGAGGTTAAGCGATTTCTTATCAGCAAGATTTACCAGTTCCTCAGCTTCCGAAATCAGTTTTGTTATCGGCTTTTCGACGAAGACGTGGCGGCCCGCTTCCAGGGCTTTCTTTGCCAGGTCGTAATGAGCGCTTGTAGTAGCTACTATTGAAACTGCATCCGAAGCCGCTAGTATCTCATCCAGAGAATTAAAGACATTTACATTAAACTCACTGCCGCACTCTTTAGCCTTTTCAGCATCCATATCAAAGATGCCCGTGAGCTCGCATTCAGGTATTGTCTTTGAGACTTTTGTATGAAGTTTGCCTAAATGTCCTGTACCGATAATTCCAAGTTTTAATTTTTCCATAATATCCGCTTATAGCTTTACTTGCTGATTAGTTTTTGATATCCGATGATTCTATCGTAGCCGCCCTTATCCGGATCGGCATAATAGATAAACACGTGATATATATTATTTGTAGTAAATGTATTTCCTTCGAGTGTCAGCCAGTCGATGTCGCTTACCCTGCCGTCGTCCAGGTGAGCCAGTACATACTGATAGTCGTAAATGCCTCTTTTAAGGAGCACGGTTTCAGTAAAAAGCCCGTCGTTTTCCTTCATTTCATATTCCGGAAGGACGTCCCAGTTGGTAAAGGATCCGACGAGGAAAATCTTTTTTGAGTAGGTCTCAGGGGGTCTCAACCTGAATGTAACGTTCATATATACGGAATTTTCATCCTTATATCTGGCAAGTATGGAGCCTCCGTTAAGGTCGCGCCTGAGGTTTTCCCTGAAGAACCTGGAAGTTTCAAGCCCGTCGAACTGGGCGTTTACATTTTTAGAGCTAAAAATATTATAATTTCTGAGATCTGTTTCCCTGTACTCGTTGCCCGGTCTAAGTTCTTTGGAAGTAAAGCTGAACTTTTTATTGCCGTCCCAGGAATAATACCTGTTCAGCGTATTATATTCCTTTCTTTCAACAAAAAAGGGATAGTCGATCATGTGGTTTTCCACTATTTCCACGTTTTCGACGTTAAACGGGAACAGTTCATCGGGCAGCGTAAAGTCGGTTGTGAGGTTAAAGACCCTGGCCAGATCCGTGGGAAAATAGTTTTTATCTTCCAGGAACTCGTGTTTAATATAGGATTTGGCCGGCATAATTGGATGCACGGCATAGAACTTGCCCGAGGCATAGACTTTAGAGGTATCCTGAGAATCCGTGATATAAAAGCGGTATTTCCCTGAGAACGGGAAATCGACATAGCCGTATTCATCGGGGAAACTGCCTCTGAAGTGATACTTTGCATCCTTAACGGTAACAGGCAGAGGTTCGAAAGCAAGATTGCGGGCCACGTTCTGTCCGATATTCTCCAGGAACAGGTTTGAGTAAGGGTTCCAGTTTTTATCGCAGAACCTGAAAACGATGCTGAGGCTGGGCGCATAGTCGGCATCAACATCAAATTCAATAGTCAAAAGGTCGCTGCCGCCCTCGTTGTAGAGGAGGACAGGCAGTGTAGTTTCATCTCTGTTAACGTAAGCTTTAAGAGAGAGGATGCTTCTAAGCTCTTCAGCAAATGCATTTGAAACAAAGAGGACCAAGAAGGCGCAAACAGAGAGAACAGCACGAAACGGCCGGTTTTGCCTACACATTAAAGATTTCTACGCATTTAATTGAATGATGCGGAATAAATATTTTAATCTGCTGCTGTTCCCTGGTAGCTTCCAGAAGAAGTCCGTCCTCATACTGTCCGATAAGTTTTCCTGTTTTGAAAACTATCTCATAAAGCGGGCTCTGGCTCTTGGTGTCGTATGTCATTCCGTAGTTTTCGAGCATGGTGACATTGACCATTTTCTGCAGGTATTCACTCCAATCCAGTTTCATAGATCTCCTTAAAGCAACTTGGAAATTTGTTCTTTAAATAGTTTCAGATCCTCACAAAGATAATACTCTTCCAAAAGTTTATCTGCAAGTGCATATTCATCCGCATAAATATAATTTGCATAAGTAGAAGCAATTGCGGCTTTAAGAAGCCTGGAGGATTCACAGTTTTTCCCCTTTTCCTTAAAGAAAGAATCCAAATAGTTCATATTGGCCTCATTTTCTGAGAGGAACACTTTATAGAGCTGGTCGTTGACGATATTTAAGGAAGAGTCAACGAAGCTCCAGCACACAAGAGGAGAAAAAACATTTTCCTGGCCTGCAACATTTAAGGAATCAAAGTCGGGACTTCCGGTAACAAGCACAACATTATTAATTTCATCTGAGAAGAAAGAATAGGGTTCTTTCAGGCCCGAATAAATGGAATCGATCAAATAGAAACTGCCGATTGTATTATATACGTATAATGTATAGTAATCCTGATTGTCTGTCTGTCTGTCGTCATTGATTAAGAGTTCACTGGCGCCGTCGCCGTCTATGTCAAGCGTATAAGCGTATGGGTCCTGGAACTGTCTTTGGTAAACGGTTTTGTTATCCAAATCACCGACCAGGAGTTTTGAATCCTGGATTTTAACGTTAAAATCCTCAACAGCAAAGGTGCTGTCCTGCGCAAAGGCATATCCGCCCAGAAGCGCAACGAAAATAAATAAAAATGTCTTCATAATTAATGTATAAAACTATCTAAAAAAGGGGATTTATACAAGAAATTTCAGAAAAAGGGGAATTAATTTTGGAGTAATTGTGAGGTAAGTCTTAGCTTTTCAGCTAAAGTGAAAAGTCTGACTTACCTCACATATAGTAATAGATGCGGGACGCGGTTATCTTAAGACTTTAATATCGCCGCCCGAGGTATGGCAGTGCAGAGTTTTGCCGCCGCCGTTTAGTTCCCCTATCAGTTTTGAACTGGAGAGCTTGCCGGTTTGAGTAATAGGCAGTTTGCATTCAATTTCCCCGCCGGAAGTGGAAAGGTCGGCATTGGCAGAAAAATTACCGGGCAGTTTAACCGTAATATCGCCGCCGGAAGTTTCGAGGTCAATTCCGTAGTTAGTATCGGAGTAATTAAGCGTTATATCGCCGCCTGTAGTAGAAGCCTCCACGCGGCCTCCCTTCCCATCCAGGTTCATATCGCCGCCGGATGTTGAGGCCTTAAGGTTTCCGTTAAAATTATGCACCTGAATATCGCCTCCCGAGGTGGACATTTTCATGTCGCCGCTGGTATTTTCGAGTTTAATATCGCCGCCGGAGGTACTGAGGTCGGTATAACCTTTTGTATTGATGAGGGAGATATCGCCGCCGGAGGTTTCAAATCTGATTGAGCCGTTAAGGTCATAGATTTTAATATCGCCGCCTGAGGTTTTAATAGCAGCGTTATAGCTGGCAGGGACCTTAATTTCGTATTTGACGTACATAACGTTCCAGCCGAAGAAGAACCAGGATCTGCTTTTTCCGAGGACTTTGACCCCTTCGCCCGTGTCTTCGATATTAAAATGCATTTTATCGTAAGCTCTTTTGTTTCCGCTTATTTTAACGTAGACCTCAGGGCGGTCCCAGGTACTGATATAGACGTCTCCTGAAGAAGTATTAAGTTCCAGTTTTTTGCCCGCGGAGGTAGGCAGAGTTTTTTCCTGAATAGTTTTCAGTTCGCCGGCCATTAAGTTTGACACCAGGCCCAGAGTGAGGGCCATAAGTAAGAAAAGGCCGAAATTTCTTTTGAGTAAATAATTAACAGATTTCATAACCACCCCTTTATTGTCTCTACCACTTTAGACGCAGGATTAGGCAGAATGGTTACAAAGAAATCAATTAAAAA
>JBLNAZ010000152.1:0-7423 GCA_050259615.1 Syntrophomonadaceae bacterium
CTTGGCAATGAAGTTGCAGTTCTTGTTGACAGATACCAGAATGCAGGAAGCCACAGCATGGAATTCAATGCCGGCAGGTTTAGCCTCACGAGCGGCATTTATTTCTACACACTTAAAGCCGGCGGTTATGTTTCAACAAGGAAGATGATAATAGTTAAATAGACTTGTCTTACGATGGATGAAAAGGCTGTTATGGAGTAATTCATGACAGCCTTTTTTATTTTTATTCTTTTATTTTTTTGACGGCAGATGCTTCCAGAAGGGAGGGAAAAGATATATGTTGGCGCCTATCCTGCCTAAAAGCATTGCAAGTGCTGCGGCAACTACGCCGATAAAAGCAAAATATTTAATCGTAAGGAATAATGTCAGTATAATTCCTCCCACTTCAATTGCTGTTGCAGCAGTTATATACCTCGTTGCCCTCGAATCCACAAGTATGGCCCTCTGAAAGTTAATTAAAACTTCAAGCCCCGGAATTAAGGCCAGTATCATCAAAGGCGTCCTTGAAATTGATGCCAGTTCGTGCGAAAGCCCTGAAACGCTTATAAACCAGATGTCTGCCAGGGGAAGAAAAGCAATCAGTGCAAGAGCCGCTGTTGAAAGCACCCCGAGTATGAGCGCGAAATTGCGTAATGGCGGGTATTCTTTTTTGTTTTCGCCCAGAAGTGCAATTGCCGTTTCCTGGTATGAAACACCAAAACTCTTGAAAATAAAGATAAAGGAATTAACTACTGGCAGAACGGCAAGCGATTCAAGCGGCATACGGCTCTGCCCCATGAAAAATGTTATCATAGGGTTTACGGCTAAGGTAAGAATGGAAGTAAGCGCCAGCGGATAATAAAAATTTATAATCTCTTTGTAGGAAAGATTTTCCTGCTCCGGCACTGACTCTTCGTGCTTTAGTTTCCTGACAATTTTTGCTGCCATTACCCTGCTTGCAATTGCTTCAAATACAACACCTGCCGATAAAGCCGATGCCCCTACTATAGCCCCGTTAAGGTCAGTAGAAAGAAAAAGTATAAGTGCTGTGAAAGACATTGAGCCCAGCCTTACAATAGTACCATAGGCAACTTTCCGGGTGAGATTGTTCCTTATCAGTATGCCCTGGTAAAACCTTCTATATCCTATTGCGGCAGGCCAGGGGATTAGTATAATTGTTGCTATATGGGTAAGCCTGGCAACTTCAGAAGGCAGCCTGATCAGATTTTCTGCTACATAATAAAAAACAGGGGGCAGTACAAAAAGAATAATTAGAGCAGTTATGATCAGGTTAAGCGCATATGCAAAGCTTCTGAGCTTGAAGAAGGTATATCTGTTTTTTACAATTGCCACAGATGCGCTCATCATCATAATGATCGGAGCTTCGATTATCATGGCAAATGAGAAAGCCACGCCGTAAGCAGCAAGATTATACTTTGCATCCGGCATTCTGGCAATTATAGCTGAAAGATAAGGCCCCTCAACCGACATCATCAGCCATGTAGCTGAAAGAGGCAGCCAGAACCTGAATATTTTTGATAAACTCAAGGAATGGGTCATTTATATAACAGAGTATTTCAAATATTGAATATTAAAGATACGAAAGTGCCGCAAGAAATTAAGAAAATATTCTTCCCAGCGGCAGTGCCACTTCAAAAATTAATTCACTATATTGCTGTCGGATAAAACGCTCTTTTTTTCCGTTTTAAGCAAATCACTATTAACGGAGGCGGTATGCGCGCGGCAGCGAATATGTTATTAACTGCAATTTTGTTTTCCTCTGCAGCCATGGCACATTGCAGACCTGACTGCACACAGAGAGCAGAAATAGACTCCCTGAATGAAGCTAACATAATGGCTATTGAGGTTAACGTACCTGAAGCCCACACAATTGAAACAGAACTTGGCTTTGTGGAGGATGGCGGAATTTTATTTACCAGGCAGGCTGAGGTTACCATTTTCGGCACCATCAGGACTTCAAATAAAATCCAGGCAGTTAAGATTAACGGAAGGAAAGCTAAGTTTTCACCCGAAGGTGACAGGTACAGGTTCCAGCGAAGAATACACCTTGAGGATGAATATAATACTGTTACGGTATCCGTCAGCGACGTGAAAAACACGGTCAAAGAAGTAGCTTTTACAATCCACAGAAAAAATAATTAATGCCGGGGGCAAGAGCAGCTAGCTCTTGCCGTTAGATCCCGGTTTAAGAATAATTCCCTTATTCTGATGGCCGTTTATTTTAATACAGAGCGGCTTATCGAACCTCAGATGTTTTGTGTACTGCGCTGCAGAATGGACCTCCTGGTTTGCCAGCCAGTCCCAGTCGATAAAACCTTTGTTTTCAAAGCTGTTTACTGTAAAATAGCCTACACGGAAAGAAGTTATATTCTGGAAAAAGTGCGATCCCTGTGAAGGCGTTACGCTGAAATCCTTAAAGCCCGACTCGACTATAGTATGGGCACCCGAGATCTGGTCCCACGTAACAGGTATTCCAAGCCACTGATCAAGCGAACCCCAGCGCCCCACTCCAATTAAAAGGTAAGGACGTTTTTCTTCGAGGAGCTTTGCGTTAAACATTCCGACTTCGAGGGCTGCATCGCGGCTTTTTTTCCTTTCAAACTTATCGCGGTCGACTACTATTATATCATAAATGTCGCCGATTACGCCGTTACCGAGCACCTGTCCGCTCTGGACCAGAAGGTCGTCGCCGTTAAAGTCATCCACGTTCAGTTCTTCGGCCTCATTTGAAAGCACGAGCGGGCGCATCTGCAGAAGCGCAAACTCCTTAGGCGAGCCGCGTTCAACGCTTAAGTTAGCGGCGTATTCAATTTCAACCGGTGTTCCCATGCCCCAGCTTCCAAGATCCAGTATAAGGTCGAGAATATCTGAAAGGGGAAACACTTTATGCTTAAGGACGGGGGCGAATGTAACAACCCTCTGGCCGAATCTGGAAATACCGTCATAAACCTGGTCGTTCTGGGATGAATATGTAGAGCCGGCGGCATAGAGCGTACCGTCCTTTTCGGCAGTTGAGAGGTCATAGCGCTGAACGAGCACGTCGTGGCACTGTGCGGTCTTATTTCTGATATTGCTGTGCAGGTTAAGTGCAAAGAATTCCTGCTGGGCGTTCCTGACGGTTTCCTTTGTAGAGAAAAACTGCATGAGGTGCCTGGGGTATTTGGGGCAGAAGCGGACCGAGTTACCCCCGTCAACAACGGTTTTCCCGAGTCCAAGAGCCACCATGGCAATTCCGTCGGTTGACTTCTGGGGTGCCACGGGATAGAAATTATAGCTTCTGGCCACCCCTGCAAAATCGGGATAGAAGCGGTTTTCGTGCTGTGAGCCTGCCATGCGCTGTACAATTACCGCCATTTTTTCTTCCTCAAGGCGGTAGCTTGTAACCTTCATATAATCTTTTGCGGCCCTGAAGAACGTGGAGGCATAAACCCTTTTTATTGTATTAAGCAGCTCCTTGAGCCTCACATCGGGATCCTCATCGTTGTTCGGGAGCATATATGTTTCATATACACCTGCAAAAGGCTGATACTGCGAATCCTCAAGAAGGCTGGAAGAGCGCACTGCAAGGGGCTCTTTTACCATTTCAAGGAATTCCGCGAGCTTGCGTTTTACATCTTTCGGGAAGAACTTTGCATCAACGAATCTCCTGGCAATTTCTTCGTCATCTATGGCATTCAGGGAAAAATTAACGAGCTCATTTTCCTCAATAAAATTATCGAATATATCTGTTGCTATAACGACTGCCGCCGGGACGAACATTTTCACGCCGGAGAAGCGGTCGCGCAGATTATAATTGTAAATCAGGTTGTTAAGAAACCCCAGGCCGCGGGCCTTTCCGCCTATGGATCCGCCGCCAATTCTTGCAAAGCTGTTCTGTGGGTCGAAAGAGTTTTTGGAAAAGTCCGTTATTATGCCTCTTGTACGCAGCTCCAGGTACTGGTGCAGTGAGCTTATGAGCTCCTGCCTGAGGTCGTCTATGCTCGAAAAATCGCTAACCTTGTGCGGGCGGAGCTTATGAGCAAGCCAGAACTCGGTTCTGGCCTTAAGCCAGTTTGAAAAATGATTTCTTTCCGCGTGGTACTGAATACTTTCGTCGGGCACCTTCTTCAGCTGTTCCTCAAGTTCCTTCAGGCTGGTGGCCACGCCAACCTCTCTGCCGTCCGGCGTATAGAAAATGAAATCGCCGAAACCGAAGCGGTGGGCTATAAATTCCTGCACTTCGTGCAAAAGCCTGGGGGAATTTTTCAGGAGGAATGAGGCACCCGCGTTTCTTGCGTCTTCAGCGTGCTGGGAATTGCTCGACTGCAGAAGAACCGGAATATCCTCGTGAATTGCTTTAACATTACGGGCAAATTTTATTCCTGCCTCGGGGTCCTTTATGCCGTAGTGCGTGAAATTTATGTCGGATATTACGCCAAGTATATACTCTGAATATTTTTCTATATAGCCCCAGGCTTCCTCGTAAGTAGTGCATAGGAGGATTTTCGGTCGGGCGCGCATCCTTAAGAACTTATGCGAGAGGTTTACGCCTTCTGAGATAAGGCGCTGCGACTGCTTAAGGACTTCGGTGTAAATAATAGGAAGGTAAGAGGAATAGAATTTAACGTTGTCCTCAATAAGAATAATTGACTGCACGCCGATGAATTTAGTGTCGTTATCAACGTTAAGCTTATCCTCCACGCTCTTTACAATACCTATGAGGAGGCGATAGTCGCCCTGCCAGATAAAGACCTGTTCAAAGATCGATGTGTCGTAATTGGTTACAAGTTCCTTTCTTTCACGGTTGTCGTATGCAAGCAGTATAATAGGGATATTAAGGTCTGCGTTGCGTACAGCCTTGGCAAACTTTACGACGTGCATATCTTCAATATGCATTGTAGTAATAATAAGGTCGAAGTGTGTTTCCTTTGCCAGCTGAACGGCTTCAATGCCGCTTGAGACGTGAGTTATCTCGGGAGCGTGGCTGAGGTTAAGCGACTGGTATTCCTTCCTTATAAGTTCATAAAGGCGCCCGTCTTCCTCAAAAAGGTAAGCGTCATAAAGGCTCGAAACGAGCAGGATTTCTCTTATCTTAAATGGCATCAGCTTCTGGAATTTCCTGTATCGCTGGCCTATCATATCCTCAAGGCGGAAATGCTGTGTGTTATTATGCATATATAATTTTGATTTTCTTTATTACGGATATATAAGAAAATTAAGTTCAAGGTTCAAGGTTCAAAGTTCGAGGTTCAACGTCCGACGGGAAAAATGAGATGCATATAAATGCTGAATTCCGGCTTGGGATAAAAAGAAATGTGAGAATTTAGAATTACGCACAAAGCAAGTCCTTCTCCGAAGGACATAACATTTGTAGCCCGGGGTACGAAGCCCACGGAGTGGCCGACAAACCCCGGGTACCATAATCAAAAAATCCCCCTAGCGCCGTCAGGTGCGGCATAAAAACGCTAGGAATCATTGCATCTAAATGCCGGAATTCATGTATATCTATATGAAAGGATATATATCCAAATTAAACAATATTTCCCTGATTAGATGCATCATCCTCTTCCTCTTCAGAAATCCAGTGGAAGAGGTATTTCTCGTCATATTCTACGCCAAAATCAACGAGTATCTTCATGTATTCCTCTTTGAAGGACTTCTGCCTGTGATGATCTTCCTGATTGAGGATATATTTTACAACGCTGTCAATCTGGCTTTTTGAATATGAGAATGCTCCGTAGCCCGACTGCCAGGAAAAGAGACTTAAATTAAACTTGTTCTTGATGAATACCGATGAACTTGCCTTAACTTCCCTCATGAGATCTGAAATGGAGGTCTTTGGATCCAAGGCCAGGAGTATGTGCACGTGATCCGGCATGGCTTTTATGGCAAGCAGCCTCGAGCCCTTATTCTTTACAATTCCTGTAATGTACCTCTGGAGGTCACTTGAAAAATTAGGCTTTATCAGAGCCTCTCTTGATGAGACTGCAAATACCACGTGGATGTAGACCTGGGTGTATGTGTCAGGCATAATAAACCTATGAGGATATTTTAGATATGAATCAATTTAATGCTGGCATGAATACCTGGATGTGAAGCATGGCACAAAGGATCTGAAGGATGGTACAATTTCATATGCCGCCCCTGACGGGGCTTGGGATAGGTGTGGGGGAACTTTAACCCGGGGTTTGGCGTCCTCCGAGGAGGACTTCGTACCCCGGGCTACAAACGTTACGTCATCCGGAGGATGACTTAGTGATTGCGTAATTCTAAATTTTCTTTCTGCACATAATGGATTGATATCTTAAGGCAGGATGCCGAATACAATATCTGGACACTAAAAACGGTTCTATGTTATTTCTCAATTTTTATTATTTTTTGGGAAGAGAATTTCTAAATTCCTGTGAAGCTGAACTTTATATTTACGAAAACTTCCAGGCTCAAAAGAGAGAGAATAAAATGGGATTAAAAATAATGCAGTACTTTGCAATTCTTCTGTTCTGCAGCAGCATTGCAGTTGGGCAGTATGAATTAGATAAAAGAAAGTATGTTAAAAAATTAAATGTTGGTTTCCTCTATAATCTGGATACTAGCAACTATTTAGATAAAACTGAAATTGGAGCTGCAGATTCAATAGAATGTATTTCTTTCCATAATTTCTGTTGGTTCGCTTTTTTAAACAAAATAAGCGATAAAATAATTTATGGAAAGCTTTTAGCATTAAATGAAAATGATAATAGCCTGCATTCTGTAACAGATTCACTTGTTAAAATGTATTCAGTTCGAAGAACGATTGGTTATTTTGACATATTTAACGACAGATTATTCATAATGAGAATGTATGGTAATAATCCTGAAGAGGGTGATGTGGGAGGATTGAGAATAAGTTTAATAGATCCTGATAAAATTGAAATTGTTAAAGAAATATATTTGGAAAAAGATGCCTGGTTTAATTCAATCTATGAGAAAAATGATACTCTGTTAATAGAGGTTCAACCCATGAAAGCTGAATTAAATTTCTGGCATTATCTGGTTTTCTGGTGGCCCAGAAATGTTCCGCCTAAATGGGACTATGTTAGAAATGGGGATAAGATCTGTTATACTATAGATAAGTCTTTCAATATTATAAGGAAAGAATTCATTAAGGTTAATCGTTCCAAATGGGATGGAGTGGAAAATAGGACAAATTAGTTTGGAATCATGATGAACAAATCGTGAAATGTTTTTATGACTAGCCCCAAGCTTTTAGCTCGGGGTTTAATTTGTCCCTCACTCCCTCGGGACTTCAGCCCCGAATCCTGCACGGAAGATCGGGGGCTAAAGCCCAAACGGGGAGAGGAGATTTCCCGGGACCCGTACCTAAAGGTACGGGCTAGTCAGCCGGAGCCGGCAGGGGCCGGCCCGTAGGAATTGGGAAAAATTATTTTAATAATATCAACTTCTT
>JBLNAZ010000153.1:0-6170 GCA_050259615.1 Syntrophomonadaceae bacterium
GTATAGCTGCCGGAATTTGGCCTTTGTCTGTCCCGTCTGTAAACCGGATCTCTTTGCTTTTGAGGACTATTACTATTGCCTTTTCTGAGCGTTGTATTGCCCTGTTCCTGTCTGTTGACGTCTCCTGTTCTGCTCCTTGGGATTATATTCCTGGTGTCAGTCTGGGTTCTTGTCTTATAAAGACCTCTGTTTGTACCCCTTGTAGGGGATAAAAGGTCACGGCTTCTTAAACCTGCCGTAGAACGGCCGCCATCGCTGTTCCTGAGTCTTGTATAGTCATTGGAACGGTATTTATAGGTGGACCAGTTTCCCCATCCGTAGTAGTGTCCGTAGCCCGGATACCAGTTAGATCCGTAGTATGGATTATTGAAATATGGATAATTGTAATAGTACGATGAATAGAATGGATCACTGAACCAGTAATTGTCGTACCAGCCTGCCCAGGACCATGGGTTATACCATGGATCGTTCCAGCCCCAGGAAATTCCAACGCTGATACCCGGATGATAGCCCCAGTAGTACCTTCTGTAAAATGGACGGTAATCGCTGTAGTAGTTGTTTATTGTAGTGCCGTCCCCATAATTATCAGAATAGTAACTTGTGTCATTGTTCTGATATTCATCTCCATAGAGAGTATCCCTCTGGCTGTAAGAATCTTCGTAATCTCTCTCGTGATACCTTTTTGAGGATCTCCCGTCATTTGTGGCAACCTGCGTGTAGCATCCATAAAGGCCGGCAAAAGAGACAAGAAGGATTATTAAAATTAAATATTTTAAATTTTTCATATCGCCACCTTTTAAACTTCTCCTTCATAAATGAGAACAATTAATATGCCCGTTATAATTCCCCGAATCCGGAGAAAATTGGAGATTATTTTACGGAATGTGTAGCAAAGAGTGAACTGCCTTGTACTGTTTTCCATACAGTATTTTACAGCAAAACTGCGGACAAAAAACTGCAGGAGCAATTATAAATCCGCAGAGCCTGGGGTATCCAACTTAGGAAGGATAGAAACAGCTAAAAGATTGGATTCACAAATTGTACATTTAATGCACGGTCTGCTGTTCCGGCATTAAGTTTTTTATTGTTAAGGAGATCCCTTAAATCAAAACCTACCGTAAAATTCTCACTCAATGACCATCTTACACCGGCATTTAAGTATCCGTTCCCGTCTCCCAGTGCATTTGCCGTATTGTCATTTATACCGAAATCGTATTCTGCAATTAAAGACAGTTTGGAGCCGATGGTTTTCTCAAAACCCAGGGAAAAGTTCAGATCCTTGTCGCCGTCGTCCCCTTCCAGGGAGTAATTTATCGTTCCATGAAGGCTTAAATAGCCCAGAAACTGGAAATTTTTTGATGCTGAACCGTAAAAACCCGGAGATTTCACACGGAAACGGTTTATTTCCACGTTATTAATTTCTTTTATGAATTCCCCCTTACCCTGTGAATCAAATCCAAGGGCAATTGACGGAAATCCGTTGGACTCATTTATAACTTTTACTTTAAGGGTCACGCCGGGCAGTTTATACCATAAAGGACTGCCGCTGCCGATAAAATTAGCTGCGCCGTAGGATATTCCGAAACTAAAATTTTCAAAAGCTCCCACTTCAAGCCTGGACATGACAACTCCAGCCGGCATCACGTAAAAATTAACTCCCACACGACCTTTTTCCAGTACACCTGCCGTAGGCATGTCAATCAGATATTCTGATTCAGTTTCTGCTTCCGAACCGGCTAATCCCTGCGGGAAAATTGCGATTGGCAGTAACAGTAAGGATAATATTAAAACTGCTTTAAGTTTCATAGCCTAACCCCTGACATGAATAAACTAGCTATTTATTTCAATTTCAGTATTTATGCGTTGTTTTAACCTTTTTTCAGGCCATGCTTGAAAGAACCTGGATTTCAATTATGGAGGGAAATAGTTGAAATTCCGACCTGGCCCTTACAACAACCTTACCCGAAGCCGTCCGGGCTTTTAAGACTATAATGCCATCCTGAAGGTCACTTTTTACCACTTCAACAAGTTCCTGGCCTTCCATTATGTCAAATACCACTGATACCTTCCTTAAAGGAACCCTGAAACCAAATGCATTTACCGGAACAGCTTCAATCCTTACTGTCGACTCCCCGTCGGAATAGAGCGCTTTAGGGGAAAGACTGAATGTGACTTCATATATATTAAAGACATACTGTTTTAGAAAATAGGCCGCTATGAGCAGAACTATACTTATTATAATATACTGAGTCTTCATTTTCAGGATCTTTAATTTATGCGGCAATAAACGTCAAATTTTTCCGTAAAAGCAAGAGCTGTCCTGCTTTTATTTTTACGTTAATCTAATTTTTATGCTTCTTTTACTTTCTTATACGTTGTCTTATCCTTCTGATCCTGCAGGATTATGCCCAGGTTCTTTAGCCCGTCGCGGATCTCATCAGAAAGCTTAAAATTCTTATCCTGCCTTGCCTGCAGCCTGAGCCTGATGAGGAGTTCCACGAGCTCATTTTCAAGTGAGGGCCCCTGGTCTTTTGCTCCTGTTTCGGGGCTTATTATTCCAAGAACATTCTGCGCTGTTTTTGTGAGGAATTCGCGCACATTTTTGTAATACCTGGTGTCAACCTGCTCAATCTGCGCTGCAGCTTTGTTGGCTTCCCTTACAAAGTCGAATATAACAGCGGTAGCCTGAGGTGTATTGAAATCATCATCCATTGCGGCTTCAAAATCTGCTTTGAACTTATCGATATCAAGTTCAGGCATTTCACCTTTTTTGTCTGACTTTCTTTCTTCTTCAGTTTTTTCAACGAGGTTTAAGATTTTCTCAAGTCCTTTCTGTGCAGCCTGCAGGAGCTCTTCGCTGAAATTTAGCTGTCCCGCATAATGAGTCTGTGCAAAGAAAAGCCTTATGGTTTCAGGAGAATACTTTGCAAGGACTTCCCTTGCGGTGAAGAAATTCCCCAGTGACTTGGACATCTTTTCATTCTGTATATTCAGGAATCCAAAGTGTAACCAGTACTTTACAAACTCACGGCCGTGGTGGGCGGCTTCCGACTGAGCTATTTCATTTTCATGATGCGGAAAAATAAGATCGCTTCCGCCTGCATGAATGTCTATTGTTTCACCCAGGTGTTTTGTGCTCATGGCAGAGCATTCAATGTGCCAGCCCGGGCGGCCTTTACCCCACGGGCTTTCCCAGAATGGCTCCCCTTCTTTTGCCCTTTTCCATAAAGAGAAGTCGAGAGGATTCTTTTTCTCCTCATTAATTTCAATTCGGGCACCGGCTTCAAGCTCATCAATTTTCTTTCCGCTTAGTTTTCCGTATCCCGGGAATTTGGATACATCATAAAACACATTGCCGTCCACATTGTACGCAAAACCGCTCTCCTCCAGTTCCTTTATCATAGAAATAATATCCTCTATGTGCTCGGTTGCCTTCGGGTAGATATCTGCTTTTTTAATGTTCAGCTTTCCTGTATCCTCAAAAAACGCAGCTATATATTTTTCTGCTACATTTTTGGCCTCAGTTTTCTCCTGGTTCGACTTTCTGATGATCTTGTCGTCAATATCGGTCAGATTCATCGCATACTTCACCTTGTAGCCTTTATATTCCAGGTAGCGCCTTATCATGTCGGCCATGATAAATGACCTGGCATTTCCAATATGAAACAGGTCATAAACCGTAGGCCCGCACACATACATTGTAACTTCAGGCGGGTTCTGTGGAATAAATTCTTCCTTTTTTCTGGTCAAAGTATTATAAATCTGCATTATTTTACCTTCTTTGAATGTTCTATATCTTACAATAATATTTATTTCAGTCTGATTTTATTTACAAAATTACATATTATTCCCGATAATTTTAAGAAATTTTTCAATTCCTTTGTGACTTATTGAATTTCAAGATTTAATTTGAGCAGGAATATTACTTTTTCTTTTTGTAGTTTACTTTTTCAATAAAATTAAGTGGGAATCACTGAGGAGTAAATTTGACTAAACCTGAAATGTTTAATACGGAAAAAATAAAAAAAATAAAGCTGGTACTGACGGATATCGATGGCGTGTGGACTGACGGGGGCCTTTATTATACAGCAGACGGCATGGTTATGAAACGATTTAACGTTAAAGACGGAATGGGCGTCAACCGACTGAGGGAAAGAGGAATTGAAACCGGTATTGTCAGCGGGGATAATTCCGATATCATTACGGCTAGGGGGCAGAGGCTGAAGCTTGACCTTATTTATATCGGAATTAGGGATAAAAAGCAGGTTCTTGATGAAATCTGTAACCTGCGTAACCTTAAATATGAAAATATCGCCTTTATTGGCGACGACGTTAACGATATAGAGATCCTTCAGAGCGCAGGACTTACGGCAGCTCCTTCTGATGCAATGGATGAAATTATAGAAATGGCCGACTACGTCTGTAAAAGACAGGGCGGCGACGGCGCATTCAGGGAATTCGTTGAATTTATTCTGCAAACTATAGATCCAAAATCTTCCAAACAAACAGAAAAAGTGGAAACTTTATGAAACTAACATTTGCCCTATTAGTGGTCTTTACCGGCCTGGTTTTGCCCCAGGTAAAATTTTCCCCGGTTGAGAACGAAATATCAAAAGGTAACTTTACACAAGCCTCTAAGATGATCGATTCTTTGATTTCTACAAACTCCCTCACGGTCTCTGAAGTAAATGACATCAAATTTGAAAAAGAAAAAATGAACCGTATCAGGCTCGATTTCCAAAAGACAGCTGATGATATCTTAAAATATGTAAGAAAGTATTACCCCGGTGCAGACAGTAAAATGCTGGAAAAATGGGAAAAAGATTATTCATTGGAATCGATGTTAATTGACGGGCAGAAAAGATACTTCAACAGGGCGGCTTCAAATCTTTTCCTTATTAACAAAGAAGCAAAGCTCAGGAAAGAAAAAGCTGAAGGTTCTAAAGACGTATTAAAAGATTTCCTGAAAAAACACGTGCCTCAGATTGTTAAAGATTCGCGGGCTGAAAAAAGCAGGCTCACAGATCCGGTAAAAATGCGTATCACCTATACCCTTTCAGTTAAGCCTAACGTTGTTCCTGAAGGTGAAGTCATAAAATGCTGGCTTCCCTATCCCAGAGAAGGTCATTTAAGACAGTCCGATATAAAACTTCTTTCTGTAAATGATAATAATTACATTATTGCCGATAACGACAACATGCAAAGAACTTTATATATGGAAAAGGAAGCTGTAAAGGATGAACCCACTGTATTTAAGATGGAACTTTCATATACCTGCTCTTCCGAATGGTTTAATGTCGATCCAAAGCAGGTAAAGCCCTATAACAAGTCCTCTGATTTTTATAAAACCTATACCTCAGAGCAGGCTCCGCACATTGTATTTTCGGATAATATAAAGAATCTCTCAAAGTCTGTTGTCGGTAATGAAACAAACCCTTATCTAAAGGCCAGGATTATTTTCAAGTGGATAAGTGAAAATATTCCCTGGGCCGGAGCACGTGAATATTCCACTCTGACAAATATTCCTGAATATGCCATAAAAAACCGCCACGGAGACTGCGGCATTAAAACTTTATTGTTTATGACGCTGGCCAGGTACAACGGAATTCCTACAAAATGGCAGAGCGGCTGGATGATGCATCCAGTGGAAGTTAACCTGCACGACTGGTGCGAAGCTTATTTTGAGGGGTATGGATGGGTTCCTGTAGATCAGTCATTTGGAATTCAGGACTATTCAAAAACTAATAATATAAAATACTTTTATACAAACGGGATAGACTCTTACAGGTTAATTGTTAATGATGATTTTTCAAAGCCTTTAAGTCCGATAAAAGAATTCCCGAGAAGTGAAACAGTAGATTTTCAGAGGGGAGAAGTTGAATGGAAGGGCGGTAACCTCTACTTCGACAAATGGAATTACGATATGGATATCAAATACAATGAGGATACAGCGCAGAAATAGATAAAGGAAAGGTAAGACATTTAAAACCGCTTCATATAATTGGAGCGGTTTTTTTTGCAGAAACAATATTAAATAATGGACAAAAAAAAGCCCCGATTCCAAAGGAACGGGGCTGTAGAAAATAAATCCTGGCGACTTCCTACTCTCCCACATTGAGATAATGCAGTACCATCGGCGTATAGGGGCTTAACTTCTCTGTTCGGAATGG
>JBLNAZ010000154.1:0-47515 GCA_050259615.1 Syntrophomonadaceae bacterium
CCCTACCTGAAATAATTTATTATAAAAAAATTATTAAAACACTAAACTTTGAAAATCCCCTACCGATAATATTATTGAGAGTTAAATCTCATAATTAAAAAGCCGGGCATGGACGCCTGACTTAACAAAACAATAAAATATACATGGAGGTATATTATGGCTTTTCAGATTAACACAAACATCGGCGCTCTTAATGCTTATAACGCATTAGCAAAAGTTAACGCTGAGACTTACAAAGCTCAGCTCAGAATGGCAACAGGTAAAAGAATTAACTCAGTTGCTGACGATACATCAGGCTACAAGATCGGTAAAGATCTTCAGTCAAAGTCTGCTGTAATGAAAGCTTCTCAGGGAAACATTTCTGCTGCAAAAAACCTTTTGTCTACTGCAGAATCAGCTCTTCAGAGTATTGATGACCTTGCAACACAGATTAACGCTAAAATTACAGACAACCAGGATCCTACAAAAGATCATACTTCTCTTTTGAAAGACGTGGTGGCTTTACAGAATGAAATCAACAGTATTTTCTCAAATACTAACTTCAACGGTACAGCCCTGATTAGCACTTCTGGTGCAGCAACTACTTTCTCATTCCAGACCGGTCTGCAAAGCAATGGTTCTACAGCTGACACTTTATCAGTTGATTATGCCACCAGCTTAACTTCAACTGCTATGACTGCAAGTACTGTTAGCGGTACTGATGCTACAGATAAAAGCACTCTTGCAGCTTTAGACGTGAGCACTCTTCAGTCAGGCGTAAGAAAGGCTCTGTCATCAATAGGTAACTTGACTCAGAGACTGGACATTAAGAATGATTACCTGACCTCGGCAATTTCTAATGCTGATGCAACTGTAAGCAGATTGTTTGACGCTGATATGGCTATGGAACAGCTGAACGCTACCAAAGGGAACATACTTTCCCAGGCTGGTACCGCAATGCTCTCACAGCTGAACTCAGCTCCTCAGAACGTTCTTCAGCTCTTCAGATAGTCCTAACTATCTCTAATCCCCCGGCCTCATAACCGGGGGAGTATTTTAACGAGTCAAACAATCAAACTACGGAATAGCTAAAAATGTATAACTCTGGAATGACATATAAAAATCCGGGCTTACAGGGGAACGCCTACGTTGTAAGAGAGATTATGGAGGCGACCCCCGAAAAATTGATTATTAAGATATATGACTTTGCAATTATGAATTGCCAGAGGCATGATATGATTAAGACGAACAATGCTCTTTCAGAACTCATCCGTTCGCTTAACTTCCAGGATGAAAAAGCTAAAGTAATCTCTATCAGCCTTATGCAGCTCTATCAGTTCTGCCAGGACCAGATGAGAAAGAAAAACTACGATATAGTTTATAAAATTCTGACAGAACTAAGAGAAACCTGGCAGACAATTTTTGAGAAGAAAGATAATTCAAAATTTGCGGGTTAATAGTTAATTTTTCCCGGATCCCTGATCCGGGAATTAGTTTTTTAAATAGTTTATCGGGGTGATTTCCATGGCTGGCGATTTAACAACTTCAGGCATTAATTCCATGGTCTCGGCGTTTCAGACCAATGAAACTAATAAGCTGATAACTCCACTTAATACCAGGAAAGCTAAATATCAGAACCTTTCTTCCGCATGGAGCACTCTTAATACTAAGCTCGGTGCACTCAACTCATTACTTGCAGACCTGAAGGCCACAGGAACCAGCTCTATATTCAGTTCCAAAGGAGCCGATTCAACAAACAGCAATTTTGTTACCGCCACTGCCACTGGCTCAGCGGCTAATTCCGCTTATGCAATTCGTGTCAGCCAGCTTGCTAAGGCCGATATTGCGGTTTCAAAAACCTTTGGCTCTTCCCAGGCAGGCGATAATGCGGTTTCGGCCGGCGTGCATACACTCAATATTGCAAGCGGTGATTACCAGAGCAATTTTGACGTTGAATTTACTGGAAGCGAAACAGCCTCCGAAATAATGCAGAAGATTTCAGACGCCGTTAACGCCGATACAACAGCTAATGTTAACAGCTCCAAAAAACAGTCTGACACCGGCAGCCTTACTATTGATGCATCCAATAAACAGTTCACTATTAATGTGAACGGAACCGATACTACGGTTACTCTTCAGGAAGGAACTAACCTTACTTACAGCCAGGTAATGGATAATATAGTAAGTGCTGTTAATGGAACCGTCAGCGGTGTCTCGGTGAAAAAGGTGACTTCAACCAGCGGCGGAAACAACTTCGACCAGCTCGTTTTTTCAGCGTCTGATCCAACTAAGTATATTACTATTGATAATTCCACGCAGTCACTTCTGCAGGACCTGAATGTAAGTGCCAGCAAGGAACGCGGCGCGGCTACGCTTGCCAGCGCGTCAAGCTTTTCTCCGGTTTCAGGATATTCCAAGTTTTCTCTTTCTGCAAAAAATACAGGCTATTCGAACAGGCTTGTAATTACCTCAGATGATGCCTTTTCTGCAATTGGACTCAACTCCTCTGTTTTAACCAATAGGTATAAAAATTCAGACGACGGCGCCGCTACTAATGATAATAAGGCCGGTTTTGTTTATGGTACCAGGTACCTTGATGCCTCACTTGTTGAGCAGGGTACAGCAGAGACTATTACTTCTAACAGCCTTAATTCAATAATTAATTTCAACGGCCTGAATGTACAAAGGGATTCAAACACCATAAGCGACCTGGTTACGGGTGTTTCTTTTACTCTGAAATCCGTAATGCAGAGCTCCGATACTACTGTTAATATCAATGTTTCAGCCAGCTCTACGCAGATGCGGAGTAAAATTGACGACTTTGTTTCAAAGTTTAATGATGCCTATGCTTATATTAAGAACAAAAGCGGCACGGATAAAAATACCGGAAGCCGCGGCCTGTTTCTGGGCGAAGCTTCAGCTTCTTCAATACTTTCTTCTTTGAGTTCTAATGCGTATTCCTCTGTATCCGGACTTCAAAGCGGGGCAGTCTCTATGCTTTCACAAATAGGAATTTCTTTTGATCCCGCTGCTGGCTTGAGCGTTTCAGACAGTACAAAGCTGAACGACCAGCTTGCAAACAATACCAGCGGGGTAGCTGCTATTTTTAATTCGACGAATGGAATAGCCAATAACCTATCTGCTACATTGAGCAATTATCTCGGCAGTTCCGGAATGATTTCAAAGCTTAAATCGAATTATGACTCCAGTGCCTCTTCAATTTCGGACAAAATTACATCTACACAGACCAGAATCGACAAGGAAGCAGAGTCTTTAAGATTAAAATATGAACGGATGCAGTCGCAGCTGGCTAATTTGATATCGGCTACAAGCTGGTTTACTGCTACTTCTTAAGAAATAAAGATCTTTCTAATTATGAACATACTGGAATTAAAAATAAAGGAAATCAGCTCCATTTTGCAAGGACTTCTGCAGGCTATGGATGGACTGAATGACGAGAATTTTGAGGCCACAATGGCCGAATTTAAGTCAAAAACAAGCAGAATCGACGAGCTTAAATTCCAGCTTAAAACGGCCTATGAACCAGAAACTTTGAGTAAATATGAACCGGAAGTCATTAAATTGACTAAACAATTATCAAATAAATTCGATAATATTATTACTAAGGTTAAAACTGAACAGAATGCTATCGGTCTGGAACTTAAAAACATCCAAAATAAAAAGAAATTAGCAAACTATAACAGGTGAAAAAGTTGGAAATCAAAGGGATATCAAATAACTACCTTCCTGCACAGGAAACAAGGAAAACCCAGGCTGTCCCGGCTGAAAACGTAAAAAAACAGGATAAAGTTGAAATCTCCAGCGAGGCCAAAATCTTGCAAGCTAAAAACACAAATATAAAGGACCTGGATCAGATCAGGCAGAAAGTTAAGGAGAACTTCTATAATTCACCCGAGGTTCTTAATTCTACCGCTCTGGCCATCCTAAAAGAAATGAAAACCAGGTAAAATGAAATTTATCTAAGGACAGGTTGTAAATCTGTCTTTAGATAAATTCTCCCTCTTTTTTCCGGAAAGTATACCGGAAAACCCATAAATTAATCGCCTTTTTACCCCTCTCAGAGAAAAACAACAGAGTTGCATATTACTATTAATTTGGCTAATATTAGAACCATTAATTTGAAAGTGTTTAATATTAACCATTTTTTTACTGAAAAAGAGGACTTTTCCGGCTCTTCAATGTTGCTTCTGCAGATGAATATAAGTTAACTGCTCATCTTGTGTGGGCTTATGCATTAGTGCGCGATATTGTGCAGAATACTCCGTTTTTTCAGAAAAATCAATTTATTACGTCTTTTTAAGCCAACGCTTCGTGAGTGTTATAATGATGATGCAGAACGAAATACAGGATAATAAACTTCAAATTTTGGGTAAACTGGCTGCCAGCCTTGCTCATGAGATCAGGAATCCGCTTTCGGCGATAAAACTGAATCTGGATTTTGTAAGCATGTCCGAAATCAGTCCTGAGGTTAAGGAATCCATTGCGGCATGCATGGAAGCAGCTAAGAGAATTCAGACGATTGTAGAAACAACGCTCGATTTTTCACGCAGTTCACTGAGTGACTGTTATCCGCAGTCGTTAAATGAGGTTGTAACGCTGGCAATTGAAATTATGAGTGCCAGGGCTAAAATACTGAATATTGATGTTATTACCAGTTTGGATCCGGAGCTGCCGTCGGTGTACTTTAATAAGAATAAAGTGCTGCAGGTCGTATTAAATTTAATGACCAATGGCTTTGAGGCTATAGAAAAAAACGGGACCGTAGAGCTGAAGACCTATAGGGAAACTTTAGACGGAAATAATTTTATTACGCTTGAGGTTCAGGATACTGGCAAAGGAATCAGCGAAGAAAATAAAGAAAAGATCTTTAATGATTTTTATACCAATAAAAAGGAAGGAACAGGCCTCGGCCTGAGTGTCTGCCGTTCAATTCTGGATGAATTCGGGGCTTCAATAAGTTTCGATTCCCGCCTGGGTGAGGGGAGCCGCTTTTATGTGAGATTTAATCCTAATATAAATGGTGTTATAGAATGAAGCTTAACGTACTCATTGTTGATGATGATAATTTAATTTGCATGTCCCTGAAAAAGGTTCTTGTTAAGATGGGCTATGAAGTGGAAACCTGCATGGAAGGCGAGAAGGTGCTTGAAATAGTTGCCGAATTCCAGCCCGATGTAATACTCCTGGATATCTACCTTACCAGCCATAACGGTCTGGATATACTGAAACTGCTTCAAAAGGATTTTTATCAGATACCGGTAGTTATGATTACAGGCTACTCGGATGTAAAAATAGCTGTCTCTGCCATGAAAGCAGGTGCCTTTGATTTTCTGCTTAAGCCGATAGACTTAGAACAGCTTCAGATCGTACTTGATAAGTGTACAGACCACCTGAAGCTCAAGTCGGAAGTTGAAAAACTGCATTCGCTCATAAAAGAAGACGAAATCAGCAAGGAATTTTTCGGAAGAAGCAAACCTATTGTACGCGTAATAAATCAGGTTGAAAGACTTGCCCAGAGCGGCGACACTACTATACTGCTCGAAGGGGAAAGCGGAACGGGCAAGGAAGTCTTTGCAAAATTCATTCATCAGCAGAGCCCCCGTAAAAATAACGCCTTTATATCTATTAACTGTGCTGCAATTCCAAAGGAACTGGCGGAAAGTGAACTTTTCGGGCACGAAAAAGGCGCATTTACAGGAGCAGCCCAGAAGACCAAACTGGGGAAATTTGAACTGGCCGACGGAGGCACTATTCTCCTGGATGAAATCGGCGAACTATCACTCGACCTTCAGGTAAAGCTCCTGCGCGTTCTTCAGGAAAGGACATTCTACCGGCTTGGAGGAGAAAAGGAAATATCGGTTAACGTTAGAGTTATTGCTGCAACAAACAGGAACCTCGAAGAGGAAATTAAAAGGGGCAATTTCAGGGAGGATCTTTATTACCGCCTCAATGTAGCTAAAGTTGTAATTCCTCCTATGCGTGAAAGAAAAGAGGATATTCCCTTACTTGCTTACAGATTCATGCACGAATTTGAAGTGAAGTTTAATAAGAAAATAAAAGGGATTGATAACGACGCCCTTACATTCCTCGAAAACCAGTACTGGAAAGGAAATGTCAGAGAATTAAGAAATACTATCGAGCGCGCCGTGCTTATGCTCGACGGCGATGAGCTTAAAGAACAGCATTTCAGCTTCCTTTCGTCTGGCAGGACCCCTGTTATGGACGATGACAAGTTTATATTGAAAATTCCAACCAAAGGTGTAGGTATAGACCTGGTTCTCAGAACCCTTATTCTAAAAACTCTTGATATAACAAAAGGCAATCAGGTTAAAGCCGCAAAAATTCTTGGCCTTTCCCGCTCTAAACTGCGCTACAGAATGGAACAGCTGGAAATTGAAGTTACAAAAAAAATTGAGTAACCCTCATTTTATTCTGAACATCTGCAAAAACACCTGAAAAATTTATTTCTCCGGAGGATTTTTCCTCCGGAGCCTCCCAAATTCTTTTAATAATAGCAAATTTTTATTTAACTTTGCAGGCGCCTTTCCGATAATATATCGGGAAGATGGTATTATATGGCTATGCGCTCGTCCTGATTTGTTCGGCCTGCGAAATTATGGTGTAAAATTTATGAGTCCCCGGTCTATTATTATTATTTGAGGACAATGTTAAGAAAAATTTTACTTTTTGAAAATTATGCCTCTTCCGGTAACGGACTGCAGCATTTTCTGGAAGAACTGGGATATAAAGTTTATCCTGCACTGCTATCGGATAAATCCGACTTTGAGAAAATAGAAGAGGACCCAAAGGACCTCATTTTTTCTTACGTGACGGAGGACTCTCCGCAGGAATTTGTTGCATATAATGAGGAACTGTCCTCCCGCCTCAATGTGCCCGTAATCTATTTTTACGATAAAAAGAACGGCAATAATATTTTTAATACCTTTTCGGTTGAACCCCATAGAATCGTTCTGTCCCCCGTGGAAATTCAGGAATTGAGTCTTGCAATCGATAAAGTCTGGCTTCAGCATAAAAAGGACAGATTTAAGTCCCAGCCCCATACACAAAAGTTCAATACTCTTAATTATCTGAGCCTTGGTGCAATTGCAACCGATACGAAAGGATCTGTTGTTTTTCTGAATTCTGCAGCCGCTTCAATAACAGGCTTTACCCATACAGAAGCCCTGGGCAGACAGCTCATGGAAATATTTCCTTTGTCTTCCATTCCTCAAAATTCCAACAGCCTTATTGCTGCAATAAACGGAAAGATTTCATTAAACTCTTCGGGCTACACGGTTATTACGTGCAAAAACGGGACCTTTAAAACTATAGATTATAATTACGATCCGGTTTATGAAAGCGACGGCTCTTCTTCGGGAGCCGTTTTAACTTTCAAGGATGTTACCGAAAAGCTGAAAACGGAAAAAGAGGACAGCTTAAAATTCGAATTTGCCATTCAGCATTCTCACGACGTAATATTTATGACCGATAAACATGGCATAATTAATTATGTCAATCCGCAGTTTGAAAAATTCTACGGTTATTCAAAGAGTGAAGCCATTGGCACCAATGCCGAATTGATTAAAAGCGGAGTAATGTCTGATGAGTTCTATAAGGAGTTTGAAGCCAATCTCCTTCTGGGAAAAAATATTAATGAAGAGTTTGTAAACAGGACAAAATCGGGCAGCCTTGTTACTGTTGAAGAGAGTACAAGTCCCATTTACGACTGGGATAATAAAATTTCGGGCTATATTTCCATTCAGCGCGATATAACGGAAAAGAAACAGAATGAAGAACTCTTAAGAAGGGCTTACGATAAGGCTGAGGAATCGGATAAGCTTAAAACAGCTTTCCTCAATCAAATGTCGCACGAGATCAGAACCCCGTTGAATTCAATTCTCGGCTTTATGTCGCTGATGGAAGAGGAACTGGTAAATAAAGGAATTGGTGATCTGGTTCTGTACTTCAACTCAGTAAACCGCTCCTCAATGAGGCTGCAGAGGACTATTGAAGACATTCTTGCTATGTCGAGTATACAGATCGGGAATTACTATACATCTTTGTCTAAGATCAATCTGGAGAACATCTTACAGTTATTAATGAAGGACTTCAGCTCGCTTGCTGCAGAGAAAAATCTGGGTCTGACAATTGAAAACAATAGTAAGAACGCTGTAATAGATGGCGACAGCTATACGGTAATTCAGTCCTTCCAGCACTTAATTGATAATGCCCTGAAATTTACAAACAAGGGTGAAATAAAGATAACTGTTTATGATAAAGACGGCCTGGCGTGTGTGGATATAAGCGATACAGGTATTGGAATCTCTGAAGAATATATGGATAAGCTGTTTAAGCCTTTCTCTCAGGAGGAAATTGGCTACAACAGGAGGTACGACGGTAACGGCCTGGGACTTGCAATTACAAAAGAATACCTAAGGATGAACCATGCTGATGTTTATGTGAAAAGTGAAAAAGGACAGGGTAGTATCTTTACAGTTGTGTTTTTTGGCGCTGCAAATGAGCAGGAATCTGAGTAAACTTGCAAATTAGTTTAATATCGCCTTCTTTTTAACCCTCGTAAGAGGCTTCATCTTAAGCTTTTAGAAAAAAACTTTCCTTTTTAATTGGAAAAAAAATATTTTTTTCCCATTTTCACGTAAACAATTTATTGAATGCACCGATAATAATAATGGATTAAACTATAAGGAGAGGAAAATGGTGAAATTGTACATTGTCGATTCTACTAAAGTTTTACAATTAATCTTCGCAATAATCATACTGAGCGCTGTCAGTCAGTACTCTTTCGCATCAGAAAAAGAAATTAAAACAAATTATTTACCCGTAAATATTTCCGAGCAGGGCGACCCGTATCTTGCTTTCGCAGAAGTCATGCCCGAACCGGTTGGCGGACTGCCGGCTATATATAAGAAGATAGTCTATCCGTCAATTGCAAAAAGCGCCGGACTGGAAGGGAAAATTTACGTTCTGATTATGATAGACGAAAAAGGCGGCGTTGACGATGTTAAGGTTGTAAAGGGACTCGGAGGAGGCTGCGAAGAAGCCGCAATTTCTGCAATTAAATCTACAAAGTTCACTCCTGGCAAAAATGGCGGGGTTCCTGTAAAGGTAAAATTATCGCTTCCGATATCATTTAAATTAAAATAAATTATTTAATTCTTACACGGTATTGTAATGAGCTGGTTAAAAAACTTAAAGTTTGTACGTAAAATTCAGGGCGGCTTTTTTGCGATGGCTGCTATATCTACACTTATTGTTATTGTCGGTTATACTCAGCTGAGTCAGATGTCTAAGACAAAGAACAGGGTATTCAGTGAGTATGTGGGACCGCAGCAGAAAATAAACGACATATATGCCGATTTTCAGAAAATCCAGTTTATAATGATGCAGTTCTCAATGAAAGAGTTTGCTTCAAAGTTCAATGAGAACGTAAAGGAGTATAACTTCTTTAAGGAACACATAGACAAGTCGCTGGATTCCCTGATAAAATCCGACCTTAAGAATGAGGAAATTACAAAAGGCCTTAAAAAGGTAAAGGATGAATGGAGTAATTATAAGATGATGGTGGCCGACGCCATACTCAGTGCTTCTGTTACGCAGAGCTACGAAATGGCGGCCGATATTGCCACTACCTCTGGTGAAGAGGTAGGCCAGAAACTCCTCGGCCATTTTGACCGAATGGGAAAACTCCTTAAGGCAAAGGCTAATGACCTGGATACTTCGGCTGATACCACGGCAAGAGTGGCAATTTATCTTACACTGCTGGGTTCTATAATAGGCACTCTGGTATTCTGCTTCTCAGTGTTCTACCTGGCTCCTGCCATTACTAAACCGATTAATAAGCTGAGGGATGTGGTTAAGGAGTTCACTCTGGGCAACTACGACATTGAAATTAAAAATGAGTCAAAAGATGAGGTGGGTGAACTTACAGACATGCTTATTCATCTGCAGGGCGCTCAGGTCGAAAAAATCTATGCGGCAGAACAGATTGCTGCAGGAAACATGCTCAGGGTAAAACCGGCTTCTGATAAGGACGATCTGGCCAAGGCCTTTAACAATGAAGTTGATACAATTGAGGCAATCCTTAATGAAGCTAACCTGCTCGTGGAAGCAAACAGCCAGGGCAATTTAAGCCTGAGAGGCGATATAGCAAAATTCACCGGCGGATGGGGCAAGCTTATTGAAGGCGTTAACTCAATTCTGGATGCTATTGTTGCTCCATTGCAGGAATCTGCTTCCGTGCTGTCCGAAATGGCTAAAGGCGACTTTACGGTTAAAATTTCAGGCGACTATAAAGGCGACTACCAGATAATTAAGAATAACGTTAACATGCTGGTAGATTCTTTGAATTCTGCTCTAACGGCTGTAGCTGAAAGCGCTTCGGCAGTTGCAAGTTCATCTTCACAGATTTCATCCAGCTCAGAAGAAATGGCTGCCGGTGCACAGGAACAGACTCAGCAGTCGGCTGAAGTTGTTACTTCTGTAGAGGAAATGACAAAAACAATTCTCGACAGCAACAGGCATGCAAACGCAGCAGCTGAAACTTCAAAGAAATCCAGCTCTAATGCCCAGAAGGGCGTCCAAAAAGTGGAAGAAACGAAGAAAGGTATTGATAAGATTGCTACTTCAGCCTCACAGACCGGCGTTATTATAAACTCGCTAGTAAAGAAAACAGACCAGATTGGTGAAATTGCTCAGGTAATTGACGACATTGCAGACCAGACAAACCTGCTTGCACTTAATGCAGCAATTGAGGCTGCACGTGCCGGTGAACAGGGCAGAGGCTTTGCAGTGGTCGCAGATGAAGTGCGCAAGCTTGCCGAGCGTACAACCAAGGCAACAAAGGAAATAGCCGATACTATTAAAATGATCCAGAAAGAAGCCAAAGAAGCCGATAAATCTATGGAAGATGCAAACCTGGCAGTAAAGGAAGGCATTAAACTCACAGATGAGGTTGATGAGGCCCTGAAGGAAATCCTTTCCGGTGCCGGTAAAGTGAATTCAATGGTGGCTCAGGTCGCTGATGCAAGCGAAAAACAATCATCTGCAGCTGAACTGATAAGCAGAAATATTGAAGCTATCAGCACTGTTACACAGCAGTCGGCAGACGGCATTCAGCAGATTGCACGCGCAGCAGAAGACTTAAGCAGGCTTACGATTAACCTTCAGGATCTGGTTGCTAACTTTAAGATTACTTCGGGAAAAAACGGTTCGGCAAAAAAGCTGCAGCAGAAAAGCTACCTTCTGGAGCACAGAAACGGGTAATAAAATAATAAACGATTAAGGACATTAAAAAAGCGCTCTGCAATTCTGCAGAGCGCTTTTTGTTTATATATTATAGAAGAGTTCTATTAGAGATCTATTCGGAGTAATCGAGCAGTATGGATTTTGTCTGGCCGCATGTACATACAAATTTTATCTCTTTAATATTTTCATTCTTATCTTTTTTTAGTATGATTTTTACTCCGTCGTGGCTGTCCTCTTCAACAGAAACTTTTACGTTGCCCGCAATTTTGGCCTCTTTTCCCTTGATCAGGTTTCCTGACCTTTTGGGCATATAAGAAATCTCGCTAAAGACATAATCTTCAAAATTATCTTTCCTGGTACTCATATATTCTTCTTTCTTTAATGTTCCAATTTATTAAACAACTGCTTTATTTACTATCCCCGCAATTTTCTCCAAAGGAGCTATTACATCTGCATATCCGGCATCCACAACGGCCTTGGGCATGCCGTATACAACACAGCTTTGCTCATCCTGTGCCACAGCGTATCCGCCAAGAGTCTTTAGCTCTTTAATTGCCTCAAACCCATCCTTCCCCATTCCCGTCATTATAATTCCCAGCGTGCTTTTTCCATAGACCTTCAGAACTGAGCTTAGCATCACATCAACCGAAGGGCGGTGCAGGGTTTCTGATGGAGTCTCTGAAATATCTATTATAATGTTTCCTGTTGAAGTCCTTCTGGTGGTCATGTGAAAACCGCCCGGAGCAAGATAAACCGTTCCGTTTTTAACTGTCTCGTTGTGCTCAGCTTCCTTTACCTCCAGGGTGCTCATTGAGTTCAGCCTGTCTGCAAGCGACTTTGTGAATTTGGGCGGCATATGCTGCACAATAAACATCGGACAGTTGATATTCTTGGATAATTCCGGCACAACTTTCTGCAGCGACATAGGTCCGCCCGTTGACACCCCGAGTGCAATTGCCCTGTATCCGATACGCGGAAGAGACTTTAATGGGGCATTCTGGACCGCTGAAGACCTGCTATCTGAAGAGGAAAAATTCTGAATTCTCCTCAGCCTCATCTGAACGGATTTCTGCCTTACGATCTCTTTAACCTTCCTTATCAGGTCTTCTTTAATTTTAACGATATTTACGCTGACATATGAAAGCTCTTTCGGAATAAAATCCACTGCTCCAAGTTCCAGGGCCTGCAGTGTTGCCTCAGCTCCCTCAGTTGTAATGGAACTAACCATAATAACAGACGTCGGGCACTCGGTCATAATTCTTTTAAGAGCTGTAAGGCCGTCCATCCTGGGCATTTCAATATCCAGCGTAACAATGTCCGGCCTTTTTTCTTTAATCAGGTTCAATCCGTCGAGACCGTCGCGTGCTGTACCAATAACTTCAATATCTCCATCTGATTCCAGCATTATGGAAAGTGACTTACGCATAAATGCTGAGTCATCTACTACTACGGCTCTTATTTTATTTAACAATTTTCTTCCGTTAAATTATTTATTAACTCACCTACGTCTACGATCATTACAACCTTTCCGTCTCCCATGATAGTCGATCCCGCTATACCCTCAATATTTCCAAGATAGTTTCCGAGTGATTTTATTACAACTTCTTTCTGGCCCACCAGTTCATCAACCCTTAAGCCGAACCGCTTTTCTGCTATTCCTACTACAACTACGTACTGCCATTTGCTTTCTGCATCTGAATTGGAATCATCATAAAGAAGCTTGTCTATTCTGATGAGGGGCAGAACACTGTCTCTTATCCTTATAACTTCATTCTGGTTAATTGATTTGATCTCTTCGTTAGAGACCCTTACAACCTCAACAACTGAATTCAGGGGAATTACAACAGTTTCTGAATCGACCTTTACCAGTAATCCCTGTATAATAGCCAGGGTTAATGGCAGCTTAATAATAATTTTTGTCCCGCGGTCAATTTCCGATTCAATGTTTATCAGGCCTCTGAGCTTTGCAACATTTGTTTTCACCACATCCATGCCTACACCCCTGCCGGAGATGTTGGATGCCACTTCATTTGTTGAGAAACCCGGAATAAATATCAGGTTGTATGCTTCCTGTTTGGAAAGTTCGTTTGCCCTTTCGCGTGTAAGCAGACCTTTGCTGACGGCCTTTTCCTTGAGAAATTCAGGATTTATACCCTTTCCGTCGTCTTCGATAGTAATAATAATATTGTTGCCTTCATGCTCGGCAGAAAGGGTAACTGTACCTTTGGGATCCTTTCCTTTCTGCAATCTTACTTCCGGGGACTCAACTCCATGGTCCACTGCATTTCTTACAAGATGAACCAGAGGGTCATTGATTTCTTCAATCAGAGTCTTGTCTAACTCTGTTTCTTCTCCGTTGATTACGAGCTGCATGTCTTTTTTTGTTTCTTTTGCAAGGTCCCTGACCAGACGCGGGAAGCGGTTGAACACTTTCCCTATCTTAATCATTCTGGTTTTCATTACTGCAAGCTGCAGCTCGGTGGTCATAAGATCTATCTGCTTTGAAGCCTCACCCATATCCCTGGCAAGCTTGGTTCCCTCGTATTCGAGGGCTACCTCGGCATTAACCTGTGTAAGGCGGTTTCTTCCGAGTACTAGTTCAGAAACAATATTAAGCAGGTCATCAAGCCTTTCAACGTCTACTCTTATTGTATTATCGGACTGCTGGCGTTGATTGGTAGCTTTTGCTGTATTAACTTCAGCTGCCGTGTTAGTCTCCGCAGCGGGTTCTTCCTCCCTGTGAGGGGATACTGCTGCAGCCGGCTCAATTGCCGGAACTGGTGCTGCTTCGGTTTTAAGTGCGGCATCAGCTTTAGAGGCGGCTTCAGCTGCTGGCATCTGGCTGCTCTCAACTTTCTGCTGAGGTGGAGGGGTGCTGTTTTTTGCTTCAGCTGGTTTCTGTGAGATTCCCGGTTCAGCCTTTTTGCTGCTTTCAAGTTCTTTGTATAAGACTTCCAGCTGTCTTATTACGCCGTCAATTTCAATATCTTCATTAAGATTAGTTTCAATTGATTCAATAAGATCTTTTATCTTATCGAAGGCTGCTAAAATACCGTCCATCAGATCGTCATTCAGCCTTGCCTCGCCCTTTCTGAGTTTATTCAGGATATCCTCGGCCCTGTGCGTAACCATTGTCAGCTTTTCCAGACCAAGGAAACCCGAGGTTCCTTTTACGGTATGGAACGACCTGAAAATGGAATTCAAAAGCTCTCTGTCGTCCGGAGTTTTTTCAATTTCAACCAGCTCTAGATCCAGCTTTTCAAGAATTTCCCTGGTTTCAACGATAAAACTTTCGAAAATTTCTTTCATTTCAGGATCATTTAGCATCGAATATAGTAAATCTGATTCCATAGTATTAGATTATTGTAAGTTTTAAGTTCAAATTAAAGTAAAATAAAAGGCGAAAATAAGTTCCGCCTGATGTAAAGATTTATTGGAAATTACCCGCGATCTTTAGGAGAACAGCTTATCAATTTCAGCCTGTGAAGCCTTTTCCATATTAACTACAGCATCTACCATATCCTGCCTGTTGTCATTTTTATTGTAGCTTGCATTCGGATCAAAAGTAGCGCCCTGGGGAGCCTGAATGCCGCTTCCGGAAGTAGCCGCATTAAATTCTTCGATCTGTGTTTCGTCAATATCCTGAATTAAAGAAGCCAGCTTTTCCTGTACAGAGTCAATCAGGTGATCAACAGCTGCCAGCTGCTGAGAGGTAATATCCTGAACCTGGAGCGATAAAGTAATATTGTAGGAATCGTCCTTGATTTTTGGGAACATCTTTGTGATTTCTTCGATATTCTTCTTTGTTGTGTCTAAGGCTGTATATTCTTCAAGGAGCTTGCCTGCCTCAGAATTTCCCGGAAGGAGATTCTTAAGTTTTTCTATTAATTCCAATTTCTGAGCTTCTGTGGTGTTTATAACCAGGAGCTTGCTTTCAACGCTGGAAACGTTGTTTGAAATTGCATCTACAAGATCAAGTATCTCAGTTGTTGCCAGTTCAGTAGCGTTTGTAACGTTGTTTATCTGATCGGATGCTTTTGGAATCTTAGCGGTGCTGTCTGCAATTGAGTGATTTATATTTTCGAGCAGTGGAACGGTTTCCTGCATAAAATCCACCAGGCTCTGCAGAACCGGAACTACTTTCTGTCCATATTGAAAAAGGACTTTCACATCGTTAAGTTTATCGAATAATTGTGACATATTTAAGTTTTTCATGATGTTTCCTATTGAACGTTAGCAAGAATTTGATCTATTTTCTCTTTCAGGATCTGAGGAGTAAAAGGCTTAATTACATAGTTCGACACTTTAGCCTGAAGGGCTTCAATAATATCTTCTTTTACTCCGCGGGTAGTTACCATGAGTATAGGCAGTTTGACGTATTTATCATCTGCCCTGATTGCCTTGGTAAGTTCCAGTCCGGTAAGTTCCGGCATATTCCAGTCAGTAATAACAAAATTTATTTCCGCATCGGCGGCTAGTTTTGCCAACGCATCTTTCCCGTCAACAGCTTCAACCATATTATCATAGCCCAAATTCTTGAGAGAATTGGCAACTATACGGCGCATAGTAACGGAATCGTCGACGACAAGAAATTTTAACGACATAATTTAACCTCTAATTTAGATATTTTGATACTTCATAATGAATTCTTTTTGGATCAAACGGCTTTACCAGATAGGAACTGGCGCCGTAGCTCATACCTTTTTCAACATCTTCACTCCCCGAAAGTGAGGAAAGAATGATTATCGGTATATCCTTGTATTCCTCGTTCCCCCTTATGGATTTGATAAGCTCAAAACCATCCAGGTTCGGCATGTTTAGATCTGTAATTACCAAATCAACTTTATGCGCCGGCAGTTTTTCCATGGCTTCCATGCCGTCGGAGGCCGAAACCACCTCGAAACCATGCATGGTAAGTGAAAATGAAACAAACTTCCTTATTGTGGGAGAATCATCAGCTATTAAAATGACCTTCTTCATTTTATCTTTTATTACTCCTTCTTATAACCGATTGTTTTTGGGTAGCTGATCAGCTTAAATGCTTTTGAAATTCCGTGCAGAGTTTCAGAATAGCCGATAAACAGATACCCTCCTTTATTCAGGGAGTTGTATAAATGCGAAACAACCTTTACTTTTGACCTTACATCAAAGTAAATCAGTACGTTAGCGCAGTAAATAATATCAAAATTAAGCATGCTCTTCATGCTGAGATCATCATAAAGATTAAGCAGCTTGAAAGAAGCCATGCTTCTGATTGCGGGATCAACCTCGTAATTGCTGCCATAGGTTTTGAAATATTTTTTCAAATAATATGGCGGGGTATTTCTTATGGAATAATCCCTGTAGGTGCCTTTTCTTGCAGTATCAATCATTGCCTGATTGATATCGGTCCCAACTATTTCAAATTCCAGCATCGGATACCGGGGCTTTACCAGGTCTGTCAGCGTTATTGCCAGCGAATATGCCTCTTCGCCCGATGAAGATGCTGCGCTCCAGATGCGGATCTTGTTCCTGTTAAACTTTTTCTGCGAATTAACAATATCGGGAATAACTGAGGTAACAAGAACATCAAGCTGAGGCTGGTTCCTGAAGAAAAATGTTTCATTAATTGTTATTGCTTCAAAAAGATACCTCTGCTCGGAAGAACGGTCAGGATGATATCTTACATAATCCAGATAAGCATCAAATGAATCAAGCCCTAAAAAGCTTATCCTCTTCTGGAGCCTGCTTTCCAGCAGATACTTCTTATTATCCTGAAAATAAATCCCGCATAAATCATATATGTATTTTCTCCAGTTTTCAAAGGACTTGTCGGGAAGTGAAATAGTATTCCTCGGGAAAACCAGATTACCGTTCTGCTGCAGAAAGTTATTTAAATCCGCATTGGAAGAATTATTCATAAATCTAATCGGTCTTTGTGGTTAAATCAGTTACGCCCCGTTGCGCTAATATCCAGGCCGCACGTTCCCTTATCATCTCTTCCTCATCCCGGGCCATCGCCTTTAACATCTGATTGACTTTAGGGGCAAAAATATTTTCTGTCATCTCAAGGACTTTTAGTCTGTTCCAGATATTGTCATCTTCAATCATTGAATCTATAAAAAGCAGGGCATAGTCTACATTAATCAGGAAAAGCAGTTCAATAGCTGTTTTTCTCACCTCTTCGTCAGGATTGCTTAAACACATGGCAACTGAATCGCTGAGGTTCCGCCTGTCCACTTCACTGAGTGAATTAAGAATTGCGGAATCGTCAAATTCTGTTAAATCCTTAAGAAGCCAGAGCAAGTTTATCAGATTGGAAGGACTTTTCCTTAAAACATCAGAAAGCTTGGAATATAAGAGTTTTGAATATTTATAGAATGCTGGTTTAATGCTTCCATCTATGTCGCTGTCCTCACCATAAATGCGGATAAGCGTATCCATTATATCCTTGTCATCAAAGATTGTAATTAAACTGGCTGCAGCCTTCTTATACCTTGGTTCAGCGTCTGTCAGCGTATAAACAATTGAATTCTTAATGTTTTCATCAAAAGGAAGCTCCAGCCTGAATTTTTCTTTCAGCTGGTAAAGCGATCCGATTACGGGCCATATAAGAGGTCCGTTAATCTTCCTTAATTCAGACAGCAGGAAATAAAAAGTAGTTTCCTGGCCCAGCTGCCCCAGACTCTCAATAATTGAAAATTTTGTAAGGGGGTCCTCAACCGGATATTTTGATAAAATAAACTCCAGTGCTTCCGGCGAGTTCATTTTCCCAAGAGCTTCGGTAATTGTTGGCTTATATAATTCGTTGTTCTCATAAATATTGATCAGTGATGGTATAGCCTCAGAGTATCCAATATTTCCCAAAGCCTCAATGCAGGAAAGAATTACATTATCATTGGTGCTGGAGGCCAGGATCTTAAGAATCTCCGGAACCGGTGTCCTGCTGCCAATCAGACCCATAATATCGATTAAAAACTTCTGGTCGTCATCATTTGCATTCTGCAGATATTCTGTCATAGCACACAGGCTGTTTTCTTTTATTCTCAGGAGAATTTCACCGGCCATATTTCTTAAGGCAATATCCGGTGAAGAGATAAAAGGAACGACATACTTCGGAATTAAAGGGTTGGCATTGAATATTAATGTGAATGAAGCGGAATCCCTCACTCCTTTATCAGGGTCCAGGAGCAAACTGCTTAATAACTTAATCCCCTCTTCATCGAGCTCCTTACTAATAAGGTCTTCTGCAGCCATCCTTCTTTCAGAAGGATTTTGTGAACTCAGCATTTTGAGCTCATCTTCATTCAGGTAACTGAAATTGTTCATTCTTAGAGTAGCCTTTACAATGGACAAATTGATTTTTATGACTCTGTATTATGACCGACAACTTGATTTTGCCTAATTCCGAAAATCCCGCCGTATTTTCGGCCATGCCGCGGGTAAAATCCGGATAACTAAACTTCCCCAAATCTATTATCGGAAAATATGTTCCGGAATTTAGGCAAAATTAATGGTTTATATTATAGTTAGCAAAAAAAATCTCTCGATAGCTTCAGCTTTTCGTCCTCAAACCCGGATCAGAGACAAAGGGCAGAAAACCGGTTCTAAAAATAGTGCATAATAATTTGCACTTGTTTATATATAGCCACTTATTCTTTTTTTTTTCCTCTATTTTGAGAATATTGTAAGTCCCTCCTCTGGCATTACATTTGCCTTAATAACGCTGAATAAAAAACATAAGAAAAAGAAAATGCCTCAGCCGGTTGAAAAATCTTTAATTAAAATGCTGGACTACTGCACTCAGAAGCAGAAGGTCCTTAGCAGAAATATTGCCAATATCGGAACCGAGAATTACCAGCGCGAAGATGTTAAATTTTCTGATGTTCTTTCTGACAACATGGCTTCTGTGCTTAAGACTACAAATCCCAGGCATTTCCCGGTGCAGGATGCGGCAGATACTGAAAATAAATTCGAGGTCCTAAAGGACCAGAGTAAAGACCTCAGCTCCGGAATGAATAATGTTGATATTGATACCGAAATGGCTGAAATGGCTGAGAATACACTTAAGTATAAATTTGCATCAAAAAAAATGGGCGATTATTTCAGACTGATACAGGAAGTAATTAAAAACGGGAGCGGCCATTGAAAATCAGCGATAACTTTTTTGGTATTAAGATAAGTGCTGCCGGACTTAGTCTGCAAAGAAAGAGGATGAACCTCATTTCCGAAAACATTGCAAATACTAATACTACCAAAACTCAGGACGGTACGCCTTATCAGAGAAAATTCCTTGTCGTAAAACAGAAGGATGTTTCCCTCGACGGGGCAGGCTCTAATGCCCAGGCAACTCAGGGCGGCATGCTGAGAATGAATACTACAAATCCAGACCATATCGCATCAGCTCCACCTCTGGAGTTTTCATCCGAGAATTCCTCATCGGGGTTGAATAGCAGCGTCGTAAAGGATAATAAAGTAGGTGACATGGTTTATATGCCTGAACACCCCGACGCAGATCCTGACGGTTATGTTCACATGCCGAACGTAAATATTGTAACTGAAATGGTGGATATGATTACGGCTACCAGAAGCTATGAGTCGAATCTTACGGCTTTGAACTCTTCAAAACAAATGGCCAAGGACACCCTGGAGATATAAATGAAAATTTCTACAAATAATATAGGCAACTATGGCCCCGGCTATACGCAGCAGGTAAAGGCAAAACCCAGGGTTAGTAATGAGGTTGCCTTAAATTCACCGCAGAAAAGTGAAAAAATTAATAATGAAGAAAAAGATTTTTTCATTAACCTTTATCCCGAAAATAAAAAAGAAATTGCCGACTATCATTTTTACCAGAAGTCTGGCAAAATGTCGGGCGTTACACTCGGGTCTTTGTTTGACAAAAGAGGATAACCATGAAAATAGGCGCAATACAAAACATATTCAGGGAAATACCAAAATTAGAAGAAACCGGAAAGAAAGATAATGCCGGTTTTTCGGAAATGCTTACTTCCTTTATCGGTGATGTTAATCAGGATCAGAATATTGCCTGGGGAAAAGCAAAGGACTTTGCCGACGGTAAGAACATCGAACTGCACGAGGTTATGGTTGCCGGAGAAAAAGCGAAGACCAGCCTCGAACTCCTTATGGAAATAAGAAACAAAGCTGTGGACATGTATAAAGAATTAACCAGGATACAAGTATAGTGGACAAGAAAAATTCAGTTCAGGCTTTACTCGGAATATTTAACAAACTCTCATTACAGCAGCGCCTGGTAATTGGGGGCGTTGTACTTGCCACAGTTGTTCTGCTTGGCTTTATATTATTTGCTTTCAATGAACCCAGCTATTCAGCTCTCTTTACAAATCTTGCACAGGAAGACGCCTCCAAAGTAGTGGATCACCTGACCAGTCAGAAAATACCATATAAAATTGAAGATAACGGACAAACCATCAGGGTCCCAAAGGACAAGGTTTATGAAATAAGGCTTGCTCTTGCCGGCAAGGGAGTTCCAAGTTCGGGTATTGTAGGTTACGAGATCTTCGACAAGACCACAATGGGAATGTCGGAGTTCATGCAGAAACTGAATTTCAAGCGTGCCTTGGAAGGCGAGCTGGCGCGTACAATTATGCAGGTGGAAGGTGTTGAAGGTGTACGCGTACATATAGTATTCCCGCAGAAATCAGTTTTCAAGGAAGAAGAAAAAGAGCCGACTGCTTCTGTTGTGCTGAAACTGAAAAACAGCCAGAACATAACAAAAAACAATATTATAGCAATTTCAAACTTAATTTCGGGCAGTGTGGAAGGCCTTAGACCAGGAAAGGTTACTATACTGGATACGCACGGAAGGCTTCTTTCAAAGGAATTAGACGAAAGTCCCCTGGCTGCTTCAAGCAGCAGACAGTATGAAATCAAACAGTCCGTGGAAAACTACCTGTCTCAAAAGGCGCAGAGCCTCCTGGATAACGTCCTCGGATATGGGAACGCCATTGTTCAGGTAAATGCCGACCTGGATTTTAATCAGGTCGAAAAAACAATGGAAACATATGACCCCGAATCACAGGTCGCTGTCAGCGAACAGACGGTTAAATCATCCAACAGCGGCAAGACTTCCGGTGATTCAACAGCCCAGACAAATGAGAATGCAACAACTAATTACGAAATTAGCAGAACCGTTCAGAAAGTAGTTGAAGGTACCGGTACAATTAAGCGCCTCAGTCTGGCTGCTGTAATAAATGGCACTTCGAAGGAAGTAAAAAAGGGGGATAATACAGAAACTGTTTATGAACCGCGCAGCGATGAGCAGATGAAAAAGCTGGAGAATATAATTAAAAATTCCATTGGAATTGATTCTACCAGAAAGGACCAGTTCTCAATCGTAAGCATTCCATTTGAAACAAAAATGGGCGAGGAGACGAAAAGTAACTCTTCCATGTTTGACAATATGGATAAATGGACTAACCTGCTGCTGATTTTTGTTGCGGTCGGTGCATCGATGTTCATACTAAAAGGCCTGTTAAATAGAATTAAGAACGAAAGAATCATTATCGGGACTGTTGGAGAGTCACAGGATGTTCAGCTTCTGGATATGCCTTCAATGGAAGCTCTTCAGCCCGGCCAGCCAAGCCTGTTAAAGAAAAAGAAGGCCCCAATTGCAATTGGCGATATAGAAGACGAAATCACTGAGGAAGCAGCTCTAAAGCTGGTCCAGCAGGAGAAGATATCCAACTATGTGGCTAAAAATCCTGCAGATGCTGCAAAACTAATTAATTCCTGGTTACATGAAGATGAGTATTAGAGATAAATCATTAAAAGAATCTACTAAAAAGGCGGATATATCCGGCGCGCAGAAGGCTGCACTGCTGCTGATTGCGCTTAATGTAGAGACAGCTGCCTCTGTCTTTAAATATCTGGATCCCTCTGAGGTGGAATTGATCTCTGCTGAAATTTCCAAAGTAAAAAATATCCCTTCCAACACTGTGGACAGCGTTATGGAGGAATATTATGCAATGATAACTGCGCGCGAATACGTCCTTGAAGGCGGCATCGATTATGCACAAATTATTCTGGAAAAGTCTTTCGGACTTGCAAAAGCAGTAGAGATCATTGAAAAAGTCAGAAACCTCACTACTCTTCGCGGATTCGACGTTTTAAAGAAAGCTGACTCGGCACAGCTGGTCAACTTCCTGAACAAGGAGCATCCTCAGACAATTGCTCTTATTTTATCTCATCTTAATCCCGAGCAGACTGCAAATGCAATAAAAGAACTGCCTGAAAATTTGAGAGCTGACGTGGCATACAGAATTGCCACACTGGGAAAAATTTCTCCGCAGACCTTGAAGCAGATTGAGAAAGTAGTGGATGAACTTGCCGGCTTTACAATGAACCAGTCGTTAAGCCGTACCGGCGGGCCAAAGAGCCTTGCCAAAATCCTTAACAGAACAAGTGTTAGCATAAGCAAGGATATTCTTTCCACTATACAGGAGAAGGATGAGGAAGTGGCTCATGAAATTAAAAGACTCATGTTCCTCTTCGACGATATTATAAATATACAGGATAAGGATATTCAAAGAATTCTGCGCGAAATAGACCGCAGGGACCTGGCCCTGTCGCTTAAGGTGGCCGATGACAAGCTTAAACAGAAAATATTTTCAAATATGTCAGAGCGTGCTGCCGACCTCCTGAAAGAAGAGCTGCAGTATATGGGACCCATCAGATTAAAAGAAGTTGAATCTGCACAGGCAAAAATAGTTGATGTAATTAAAGCCCTCGAGGAAAATGAAGAGATTTCTCTCAACCTGAGGGGAGGCGCCGACGAAGTCTATGTCTGATGTTGTTAAACTGAATCTGAGATCGGGTGCTGTAAAAATAAAATTTAACAGCGAATTCGATGCGGTACCTGCTGAACACCTGGGCGATGATGCCGCACCGGCAAAAGAGGAAGATTACATCCAGCTTCAGATGCAGAATTATTATGAAAAGGGATTTGCAGAGGCTCAGAGGCTTACGGCAATTGAACTTGAAAAAGAGTATACCCTGAAGCTTATAGAAAAGACTGAGGAATTTAACAGAATCCTGTCTGCTATAGAATCTAATCTTTCAGACTACGAGCAGTCATTCGACGAAATTGTAACCGGGGTGGCTGTTGCAATAGCAGAAAAAATCGTGAAACGGGAAATCAGCAAAGAAACCACAATTACCTCTGCGCTGAGAGAATCCGTAAAGAAAATTCTGGGAGCAAATGAGGTAATTATTAAAATTAATCCCCAGGACTTCTCGGTCCTGCATTCAGACCGTGACGGCATTCTGCTCGAAGAATCATTTTCCAAAATTAAGTTTGAGCAGGATGAGAAAATTGAACCCGGAGGCTGTATTGTTGAAACCGACATCGGCAGTGTGGATTCAAGAATAGCTACACAGATATCCGAAATAAAGAAACACCTTGATAATCACTTCAATAACCAGGTGACATAAGCCGATGCAGCTTAGCGAAACCTATATTGAAAAATACAGACGCGTATTAGAACGCATGGAAACCATTAAAGTAAACGGCAAGGTTACTGATGTAATCGGGCTTATAATTGTATCCATAGGTCCTAATGTTGCTTTAGGTGAAATTTGCACCATTGTTGACAAAAAAGGCAGGGAAGTCTGTAAGGCTGAGGTCGTAGGTTTTAAGGAAGGCAAGGTGCTTTCAATCGCACTGGGCGAAGTTGATAAGATTTCTCCTGCGTGCGAAATTATAGCCTCGGGAAGAAGTTTTTCAATCGGGGTTGGAGAAAATCTTCTGGGCCGTGTTATTGACGGCCTCGGCAACCCGATTGACGGCAAAGGCGATATTATTGTTCCGTCTTATATGAATATTTACCGTGAGCCGCCAAACCCTCTGACAAGAAAAAGAATTTCGAGGCCCCTGCAGACCGGAGTACGGTCAATTGACGGCCTTTTGACAATTGGCAAGGGTCAGCGTGTAGGTATTTTTGCAGGCAGCGGTGTTGGAAAAAGTGTTACCCTGGGTATGATAGCAAGAAATACCAATGCCGACGTAAACGTCATTACACTGGTCGGGGAACGAGGCAGGGAAGTCAGAGAATTCCTTGAAAAAGAGCTTGGTGAAGAAGGCCTGAAAAAATCCGTTGTGGTTGTGGCAACAAGCGATAAGCCGGCCCTCATCAGAATGAAAGGCGCTTTTATCGGCACCACCATTGCTGAGTACTTCAGGGATCAGGGAAAGGATGTGGTTCTCATGATGGACTCTGTTACAAGGTTCGCCCAGGCCCAGCGGGAAATTGGACTTACAATCGGCGAGCCCCCTGCAACAAAGGGCTATACTCCTTCTGTTTTTGCAATACTTCCGAAGCTCCTTGAAAGAACGGGTACCGGAGAGTCGGGCTCAATAACAGGAATTTACACTGTGCTTGTCGATGGCGATGATATGACAGAACCCATTGCAGATGCCGTCAGATCAATTCTGGACGGCCATATAGTTCTTTCGCGCAAACTGGCAAATAAAGGTCAGTTCCCGGCTGTAGACCCGCTGCAGAGCGTCAGCCGTGTAATGCCCGACATTGTTACGGCAGACCATAGAAAACGTGCCATCAGCTTTAATGATATACTGGCTACTTATAAAGAAGCTGAAGACCTGATAAATATTGGAGCATATGTAAAAGGCAGCAATCCTCAGATAGACCATGCTCTGTCCAAGATCTCTATGCTGAGAACTTTCCTTAAGCAGGATATGTTCGAAAAAGCTATTTATCAGGAAACCATTCAGAGGCTTAATAATATTATTGAACAACCCCTGGTCTAATTAATGGCAAAATTTCATTACAAGTTTGAGTCGATAAAAAAAATAAAAGAGACCTTTGAAAAAAAGATCCAGAAGGAAATATCATTAATTGATATTGAAATAGAAAAACAGAACTGCCTTCTTAAATCTCTTGCCGATGAGAAAAATAAGTCGCGCAGCTCTTTATCCGGCAAAAACAATGTTAAAGTCTCCGAGCTTCAGTTCCAAAGTGAAGTCCAGAACCTGCTCGGTCTAAAAGAGAAGAAAATACTGGGCGAAATTAAAGAACTGGAAAAAGTAAAAGAAACAAGAATGCTTGAACTGGAACAGAAAACTAAGGAACACAAGATATTTGAAACCCTTGAGGAAAAGCATTATGAGGATTTTCTGCTCGCGCAGAACCAGCTTGAACAGAAGGAGATAGATGAAATTGCATCCAAAAAATTCGCTAGAGAGGCATAAGTGCAGACCAAAATAACATATTTTGTAATATTTTTAACCGTGTTTATTTTGACTACGGGTGGAATAGTTTTTCTAAATCAGAAATATGAAAATATATTTAAGCTCGATTTTTCGCCGCGCAAAGTGACAGCGGCAGTTAGTAGCCCTGACTCTTTGAAAGCCGACATTGATACCACAAAACTCCAAAAGCAGTGGGTAAATAAAGTAAATCAGCAAGCAGGCGACAGCCTGTCTGCTGTTAAAGGCAGTGGCGATACCCAGGCTATTATAGCAGAACGCAACAGGCAGCTCGATAGCCTGAATAAAATTAAAAATGCCATAGCCCAGTATGACGTAAAATTGAAAAGCAAGGAAACAGAACTTCAGAGTACTTCAGCCATTTTGAAAGTAAACCAGGACAGCGCTTATGTCAAATGGAAAAAAGAGATGGTTAAGACTTATGAACTTATGGATTCCAAAATGGTGGCTAAAATAATTCAGAAATTAAACGATAATTTAGCTAAAGACATTCTGTTCTCAATAAAAAAGAAAAAACGGGCCCAGATAATTGCCGAATTCAGCCCGGAAACAGCAGTCAGATTAACAAGGATGCAGTAAATGGTTTTTAATCCTCTTTTTTTGCAAGTAGTAAATAACCAGGAAACTCAGTTATTAAACAAGACCCAGAAGTTAACAGGGCCTTCCTATTTGTTTTCCGATATTATTAAGGTCCACCTCGACAAAAACGAAACAGGCGGCCTGCCTAAGGGAATGCTAACCCCTGCCGATAATAATTTATTGAGCAGTTTAGTCTCCGCTATTTCAGGGCAGTCTGCTGCCTCAGCGTTAACTCAGATGCAGAATGCAGGCGGAATACCTGCCACATCAGCTATTGAGATAAAAACATTTAATCAGCCGCTGCTGCCTGGCCAACAGGATAAAAATGTTACGGGCGATGATAATACCATAAGTGCCGGGGACATAAACTCCCTTCTTGTAGGAAATACGGAGTTACTAAATTTTATAAAGGACCTGCTTGCAAATCACCAGCTGGATGGAAAAATCAGTATAGTAAATACGGGCACTGAGGGTTCGGACAATGGCAATTCTGCAATTAATCCAACAAATGCTTTGCCGGTAGAAAACCTAAGCGCCGGGGAAGTACTCAATCTGTTAAAGAATGGCAATACTATAGCTGTTGAAAATTCCGGCTTTCAGAGCAGCAACGGACTTCTTATTACTCTTGTCGAATTTGCTGATAATGCTGAAACACAGTCTGGCATCGCTCAGATAAATCCCTTTGGAGCAAATAACACTCTGACCGCCACAAATAATATTCCACCGGCTCAGACACTTGCAGGCATTGGAGATGGAAACGCCCAGTCATCAGAGCAGTTATATAAACTGAAATTCTCCCTCGTAAATAATCCGGGAATTTCAGAACCTGTAACAGCTGCACAGGAACCTATAGTAAAATTGCCATTTGCAAACCTTCCGGGTGACATTAACAGCTCTGTTAAGAATGCGGCAGAAGGAACAGCCGTAAATAATAATTTAACTGCTGACGTAGTGTCCGTGGATAAAAAAAATCAGACGCCCGGTTCTTTAGTCGTCCCCGGGGCTGATACTAAGACCGCAGCAGATGAATTCAAAGAAACCGCATACAAGGAAATTACGGTACAGGACAGCCCGGCAGAAGAGAATAATGAAATAGGCAATACCCCGAAAGAAATTAGGTCAAGCGATAATGTTATCAAGGAATCCGAAGTAAAAGCGGGTAAATTCATTAACATTGAAAGGATTAAAACTGATTCAGGAATTCAGATAAAGGGATCTGAGACCCAGGAACCGCAGAAACAACCGGGTCAGGAAACACCGAAAATGGATCTGCCGGTTTCGGAACTCCTGCACACAGAGCAGAAAAAAAACCAGAAGGCAGATGCAGGAACTGACAAAAAGGCTGCGGAAAACCAGTCCCCAAAGCTTCAGGAACTTTCAGCTCCCATTCAGAAAGAAAAGGAATTGAAAATATCTTCTCCACAGGATAAACAGGATGCTTCCGTCTCAGCGGAGAATAAAACAGATGCCAAAAATAGTGAAAAAAACGAAATGAACAGTTCCTCAAAGGAGCAGAATCGCCAAAGCCCAGAGAGTATTCTTTCAAATGATCATACAGAGACGAAAGGGAAAACTCAGGAGGATCATTCATTTAATATCGGAAGCCAGACAAAAGTTAACGATAACGCTTTTACCGTAAAGCGCACAATGGACAGCGGACTCTTTGGTGAAGCCGCAAAAACCGTGAAAGCAGCCGAAGTAATGAAGGAGATATCAAAATTTATTCAGCAGGGCGACAAAAGCAGCATCGTTCTGAAAATTGATCCTGAGAACCTTGGGACTGTTAAAATTGCGCTGAACCTTGCTGACAAAGTTGTCCATGCAAATATAGAGGTTGAAAACGAGGCTGCACGCAAGCTGATGGAGAACAACCTGAACCAGCTCTACAATTCATTGAACCAGAGCGGCATACAGTTTAACTCCATAAATATATCTCTTGCAAATTCAGAACATAAACAGGGCAAAATGCCCAATCAGAAGCGCAGGGCTTCCACGGACGGAGGTGATAAGGATACGGATGATATTGATGCGCTTCGTGAGAAACAAATGGGCTACAATACTTACGACTACTTAATTTAGGAGCAAAAATGGCTGGCGAAATCAATGGTGTTAATACGGGAACAACCACTCCGGGTCAGAATGCCGGCGTGGGCAAAAGCTCCCTGGGTAAAGACGACTTCATGAAACTCATGATATCTCAGATGAAAAATCAGGACCCCCTTAATCCGATGGACGGAACGCAGTTTTCTGCACAGCTGGCCCAGTTTTCTTCACTGGAACAGCTCACCAATATGAACGACTCATTGAATAAAAGCATACAGGCAAATTACCTTTTGACTCAGTCTGTTAACAATACAATGTCTGCTTCTCTGATCGGCAAGGAGATCAAGCTCGGCGGCTCGGGTATTATTCATAACGGGCAGGATAATGTTCAATTGGGATACAATCTGTCTTCAGCCGCAAAATCCGTTAGTGTTAATGTGTACGATGAGACCGGAAAACTGGTAAAATCTTTTGAAAATGAAAATACTTCTTCAGGAGACCATAAACTTTCGTGGAACTTTACCGATAATAATGGTAGTAAATTACCCGATGGTAAGTACACTTTTGAAGTAAAAGCCAAAGGGCAGGATGATCAGGATATGACCGCGGAGATCTTCAAGTACGGGGTTATTGATTCTGTCAAATTCACCGAACAGGGCACCAAGATTATGGTTGACAATGCCGAATACGGTATTTCTGACGTCCTCGAAGTATTTGGTAATAACAGCTAGGAGGCAAAAATAATATGGCCGAAATTAACGGTGTAAAAGTTCCTTTTATACCGATAGTTCAGACTGACGAGATTCAGAAGAACAGGATCAGAACCGGTCCGGCCGGATTCGATTCGATCTTCAAAGAGGAACTTGAGAAAATTAAATTCTCCAGTCATGCTGCAAAAAGACTGGAAGCAAGAAATATTCAGTTATCGGAATCAGAACTAAACAAATTGCAGGACGCGGTTGAAAGGGCAGAAATGAAAGGGGCCAAAGATTCGCTGGTGATGATGGATAAAACAGCCTTTATTGTGAACGTCCCGAATAAGACTGTTGTAACTGCAATGCAGCTGGGTGATAACGACAACATATTTACAAACATAGACAGCGTAGTTTTTACGCAGTAAGAATAAAATAGTTAATAATAAAAGAGCGGGACCTTTTGAGGACGCTCAGGATTCGACCGACCGACTGACGTTGAATCAAAAAAATACTAAATACCTTAGGAGGTTAAAATGTCACTTCTTAATTCCCTTTTTTCGGGTGTGTCCGGCCTGCGCAACCATCAGTCAATGATGGATGTCATCGGTAACAACATTTCCAACGTAAACACAATCGGCTACAAAGGTTCACGAGTCACCTTCAGCGATACCTTCAGCCAGTTCATCAAGGCTGGTACAAATCCAACGCCTACTTCAGGCGGTACAAACTCATTCCAGATCGGTCTCGGTGCAAAGCTGAATTCCATAGATAAAAACTGGAACCAGGGAACTTTCGAAAGAACAGGAATCGTAACCGACCTGGCATTGCAGGGTCCGGGGTTATTCGTATTAAAGAGCAACGGGGCCAACTACTACTCACGTGCAGGGGCTTTTACTTTTGATGCAACCGGAAACCTCGTAAATCCCCAGAACGGTGCAGTAGTTCAGGGTAAACTTGCCACCAGCGGCACTATTCCTTCAGGTACAACAATTTCAGATATTAGAATAGATACAAGCCAGAGAATTCCGGCCGTGAAAACCGAAGAAACAAAATGGGGCGGAAACCTCAGCAGCTCTTCCCCCACGCTGAAGACAGATATTGTCCAGGAAATCGGGAACCTTAATGATACCGGCACCGGAACAATGGTCGAGCCCGGAACCGGTGGAACCGATGACAATGTCAAAACAATTTATGATTCAAATGGAACACCCTTCAAGCTCCGCTCTTGGTATACTTATGATGCCGCAGTTGCAGGGCCTCCGGCGGTCCCGGCACATTGGAACATAAAATACCGTGTGTTATCTGCAGATCTCACCACTGATGTGGTCCCTACTGTAACTAAGCCTCTTAATTTTGATTCAAGCGGTTTAGTAGTAGCCCCTTCTGTTGATACAGTTTCAACGGGTGCATCTTCATTTAAGCTCGACTGGTCTGCTCTTACAGCTAATCCAAATACAACTTCAGTTGATTCCAAGCTGGACCGTGGTGAAGATACTGTGCCAGTCAGCAGCGCGGTTACAGTTTTTGATTCACTGGGTAATACGCATACATTAACATTAACAGCCACTCACCTGGATACAAATTCATGGAGGTGGGATGTATCATTGCCAAGTACTTCAGGCACCATTGCCGGTCCTGGCTATGACCCCGTAAAAAATGTTATTTCAGGTGTGATTACATTTAACGGAAGTGACGGTACTATACAAAAAATCACTCAGGGAGGAAACACCGTTGACATTCCAAAGATTAGCTTTTCACCTCTAAGCGGTGCTGAAGTGCAGGATATTAATCTCGATTTCGGCGCAGGCACAAGCGGAATTACACAGACTAACCTGCCTTCTCAGATTACCTCATTAAGCCAGAACGGCGCTGCTTCGGCAACACTTACAAATATGAATATTGACCAGTACGGCAAGGTTGTTGGTATATTTTCAAACGGCGTTTCCAGAACACTGGCACAGGTAATGGTAGCAACATTCCCGAACCTGAACGGCCTTACTTCAATCGGCGACAATATGTATACTCTTGCTTCAAACTCCGGCGACCCTAGAATTTCGGAACCCGGTGAAAACTCGGCAACTACAATTCAGTCGGGCGCTCTTGAACAGTCGAACGTCGACCTCTCAGAGGAATTTACAAGGATGATTGTTTCGCAAAGAGGCTTCCAGGCTAACGCAAGGGTTATTACCACTTCAGACAGCCTGCTGCAGGAAATTACAAATCTGGTCAGATAATAGTTTGAACGGATAGTTGAGAATTGTTTGATGCAGGAACGTGAGAATGTCTCATGTTCCTGCATTTTTTTTATTCATAAATTTGTTTTTTAGAAATATAATCTCTGCGGGTTTATTTTATTTCAGCTAAATTCTTCAGCTTCTCTCCGTCAACCCTGAATACGGTCCATTCATTCATCGGCCTCGCACCGAGACTCTTGTAGAAGTTTATGGCAGGTTCATTCCAGTCTAACACTGACCATTCAAAACGGCCGCATTTCTTTTCAATGGCAATCTTTGCCAGATGAATAAGAAGCGCCTTGCCTATGCCTTTTCCCCTCATCTCAGGCTTTACAAATAAATCTTCGAGATACAGGCCGGGACGGCCGACAAAGGTTGAAAAGTTAAAAAAGTAGAGTGCAAAGCCTGCAGGCTCTTCACCGTAATAGGCAAGAACAACTTCTGCCGCGGGATTGCTCCCAAATAAAACCTCCGATAACAATTCTTCTGTAGCAACTACTTCATCCGACATTCTTTCATATTCGGCCAGCTGTCTGATAAATGAAAATATTAAAGGAGTGTCGGTTTTGCATGCCTTTTTTATTACAAGCTCCTGTATGGTGTTCTTCTCCAAAATTTATTCTCCCTTTTTTGTTTTATGTTTTCTGCAGAATATTACGACCGGTTTACCGGAATTATCCTTTGTAAAAAATAAGTAGTCCTCGCCCCCATCTTTAAGGCCAAGAAGCTTTTTTATTTTCTCAGGCGGATCAGGAAAATCGCGCCTCGAAACATTTGCCGAAGTGATATCCTCTTCACGAAGATAATTTTTTATTTCCCTGGATTTATAAGGTAACACTTTTTTAACCTCGAAAATGCGCCCCGGGAAATTACTCCTTAACTCACCGGAGGTAAGAAAATCCACGCTGCTGTTTACAAACTGAAGCGAAAACTCTTCTGCAATGTTTCTGGTCAGGCGCGATTTTATAATTGCGCCGTCAGGCTCATAAAACCAGGGAAGTACTCCCGGCGAGATCGTCCTCTCACCCGCTAAGGTATTAACACACATAAACGTTCTTCTTGTACCGGAAGCGGAATCTATAATGACCGACTTAACAATGATATCTTTCTCCGGAACAGTATCTCTTCCCAGTAACAGAAGTACTTCTCTGCATTCATTGTCAACTGATACAACAGTAAATTCCTTCAGGCCGCTGAACTGCTTTTTAACCTCTTCTATTTCAATTGCCGGCGAAGCCTTTATGAGGATTCTTGCCGACTTCTGAAGCAAAAGCGGCATTGCCTCCACAACATCTGGGGAGCAGTTCTTAAGCCCGATAAATCTCCTGTTCTCATCTCTTCTTGCCGGGTCTGCATAAATAAAATCGAAATGATTATCAGGAAAGGACTTCAAGGCTTCAATACTGTCGCCCTCATTTACAGAAATATTATTTATTCCGAGCAGTTTTATATTATGTCTGAAAATTTCTGAAAGCAGGGGATTCTGTTCGCAGTATATTACTTCACTGAATCTTTCAGAGAAAAATATGTCGTCAATGCCAAGCCCGCCAGTTAGGTCAATTAACTTATCCCCCCTGCAGAGTTCAGCCTTAAATCTTGCGGTAAATTCTGAAGATGCCTGCTCAAGAGCAGTCTTCTCATAGATGAGCCCTTGCCTGGCGGAAAGCTCCGGAAGCTTAATCCTAGCTTTCTTTATGCAGCGTATCTCTTCTGCAATAGCCCTTATGGGTAAAGACGTGCTGCCGCGGCTGAACTTAAGAGCCAGCAAGTCGGGATTATCCTCCAGGTGATCGCGTATGAATTCCTGCGACTCTTTTTTAAGCAGTTCCGCTAATTCGCTTTGTGTCATTTTACCTTGAGTTTTTTAAGGCAAGTGACTGCTTTGATATTTCTTCCTGTGCCAGATTTGTAATTGCATCATAGTCCATTCCGGCAGGATAAATCGGTTTCAGGAATTTCAGTTTTATTCTGCCCGGCTTAGGAAACTTGCTTCCAATAGAAAACTTCTCGTAAGCTCCTTCTATAACAACCGGCACAACGGGTATGTCGAGTTCCTTGCTTATTATGGCAAATGCCTTTTTGAAATTCATTATCCGTCCGTCGCGGCTTCTGGCGCCTTCAGGAAAAATCACCATATTGTTTCCCTTTTTAAGAATAGCGGCAATCTTCTGAAGCGTCAGCTTAAGATCCCTGTTTATATTAAGCACAAGTATATTGCTGTTGCGCGCAAAGAAACGGGAAATAGATGATTTTATGTTTTTATCCTTTGCAAAGAAATATGTTCTGTTCAGTGTTTTATTCTTCAAAATGTTTGCTATAAGAAGCCCGTCTATAAAACTCTGGTGGTTTGGTGCAATAATTACCGGTGTGGATGGAATATTTTCAACTCCTTCTCCTTCAACCCGGATATAAAACTTAAACATAGGCTTGAAAACGAGCTTTAGAAATTTCAGCATAAATGTGCTCTGCGGAACATCAAACTCTATATCTTCCTTCAGAACTTTTCCCCATTGCATAACTTCGTTTTCAATCTTTGTTCTTTTCTCCTTTATATATGCAGCAAGTTTTCTTACGGTAGAATGAGTAGACAGATCTTCATTCGACATTGATATGCCGAATGTCTTCTCAAGGTGAACCTGCAGCTCAACTTTGTCCAGTGAATCCAGCCCCAGATCAAGCTCAACGTGCTCATCAGGCAGCACCTCTTTTTTCACAACTCCTTTTAAGTATTCTTCAAGAAGCCTGTATTCCTGGTAATCGGGCACTTCAGCTTTTGTAAATGCCTTCTTTTCCTTTTGCAGCAGCTGGGCCAGAGAGTAGCGCTTTATCTTTCCAAGGCGTGTTCTTGGAAGCTCACTATGGACAATTTCAAAATTAAATATCTTCTTGTAGGAGGCCGTTGAGAGGTTATATTTATCAATTATGTTCCACTTTATGGTTTCCTGAATGTTGATAACATTGTCCTGCTGCATCAGTGTAAAATCCGGGAAAATGACCGCAAAAAGCTGTCCGTCTTTCTGGAACACGCCAACTTCCTTTATATATGGGAAAGTAAGGAGCTTATTTTCAATTTCCTCGGGATTCAGATTTTTGCCATTCGGCAGTATAATAATTTCTTTTTTCCTTCCGGTAATAAATATGTAGCCGTCCTTGTCAACATATCCCAGGTCACCTGTAAAGATCCATCCGTCTTTTAATACTTCCTCTGTTTCAGCGGGCTTACCATAGTAGCCCTTCATAACGTTTGGTCCCTTAACTAAAATTTCATCTTCAGTCACTTTCAGCGAAATTTCCTCGAATGCTTTTCCTACGGATCCTATTTTTATTTTTTCCGGAGGATTAAAGGAAATTAAAGGGGCCATCTCTGTCATCCCGTACCCTTCCAGTATCTTAAAGCCCATGGCCTTGTAGTCTTTTGCCACTACCGGATCAAGCTTTGCTCCCCCGGAAATAAAATAATTAATATGACCCCCAAAAGTAGTCTGTACCTTCTTAAACAGGAGTCTGCCGAAGGAGTAGCTGTCTGCCGCTCTGGAAAGCTTCAGAAGCATACGGGCAGCAAAATGGGCATTTATTTTACCGGTAACAGCTGCGTGGAAAAGGTTGAAAAGCCTTGGCACGCCGAGAATGAAAGTAACTTTATATTTCTGAAGTGTTTTTATTATTTCATCTGAAGAAAGCTGGTTTAGAAATATTACCGTGCCCCCGGCGTATAAGGGCATGAGCATGGTGCCCTGTAGGGGAAACGCGTGATGAAGAGGAAGCAGCGCAATTAGGCGGTCGTCATGACCTATGACGTTTTTTCCTGTTATGCATTCAACGTTCGAATAAAGATTCCCGTAAGAAAGCATTACTCCTTTTGGACTTCCTGTTGTGCCGGAAGTGTATATAATGAGAGCTACGTCGTCATTATTCTCAGCCTGTAGGTCCAGCTGGCAGCTTTCCTCCTTAGGTGAAACTTCATCAAAAACAATTACTTGCGGTTTTAGTATACATTCTTCTATGGCTTTTTCAATGACAGGCTTCAGGTTTTTAGAGGAAAACACGACAGAAGGCTTGCAGTCGTTCAGAATATAAGACACCTCTTCTGATGTGGACATGAAGTCAATCGGAACGTTTATTCCTTTTCTGTTCCAGACTGCATAAAATGCAAAAACCCACTCGGGACGGTTTTCGGAGAATATTGCAACCCTTTCACCAGGAGAAATACTCAAAAGAGAAGAATATCTGCTTACATTTTGTAAGAGTTCTTCATAGCTGATTTCCTTATCGTTATGGATTAAGGCTGTTTTCCGAAAGTCTTGGGTAAACATTACGTACCTGTCTTAATTGAAAAGTGTGAGTATATTATAAGATACAAAACACAAAAATAAAACAAGCGGATGACTAAAAAAAGCCTAATCTGTACCGGAGCTCAGGTTCCGGTAAATCTTTATTCATCCGGGGTTGTGTTTTAAATACAGTATTATGATTCACTTTTTCTTTATTATTCAACCAGGGGTTTATTAAATGAAAGGATTTGTTGTAGTAATATTCTGCCTTCTATTTGGCTTCTTTTCTTCAATTCCGGCACAGGTGGAGAAAAAAGAAAAGTTCTCACCTGCTATTGAAGATAATTCCTTCCTTATCGAGGAAGCTTATAACCAGGAATTCAGAGTTGTTCAGCACATTTCCACGCTTATGTATGTTTCCGAAAATCCGGCCTCGTACTTCTATACTTTCACTCAGGAATGGCCTGCCGGAAGCCAGCTCCACCAGCTGAGCTATACAATTCCGCTTACTTTTATCAATAAGGGATCAACTTCCGGGCTAGGGGACATAATGATAAATTACAGGTACCAGCTCTATGGACACGATGACTGGGCGGCGGCCTCTCCAAGACTTTCCTTAATTCTTCCCACTGGCAGTTCAGAAAAAGGTCTGGGTATGGGCGGCTATGGCATTCAGGCCAGTTTGCCTTTCAGCAAGAGATTAACCGAAAGCTTTGCGGCGCATTTTAACCTCGGGGCTACAGCACTTTTCCCAAAATACAAGGATCCGAATGGCACAGAAACAAGAAAACTGATGCCTTCTTACTTCTGGGGCGGAAGTCTTATCTGGCTGGCTGCCTCAAACCTGAATTTCCTGTTTGAATATCTGAATTCAATTAATGGTTCATTTGCTGGGGATGGAAGTGTGGCTTTCGAGAATGTACATATTCTGAATCCGGGCCTGCGCGCTGCCATAAATATTAATTCACTTCAGATTGTTCCGGGATTCAGCGTACCGGTTAATATCAGCAAAGAAAAAACCAGGGCTGACGCTTTCTTTTATCTGTCGTTTGAACATCCGTTCTGACGGTGTGCGGCTTTTATCGCTAAAAAATTCTCAGGCAAAGCAAAATAAACTGCAGCCTTAAAGAGTATGTTTCTCCGGGGAGCAGAATATTAAAGCCGCCGTGAACTTGCAGCCACAACCTGCTCAAAAAGCGCCCTGTGCTGCCGGCAGTAGCCCGATTCATCTGCCAAATGCTGGCACCGGGTTCCCTTCTTAGTCATAGCCTTGCACTGCCTGGGATCGTCCTGAATACCGGATCCTTCTTCCTTTACTTCCGGGGAAGTTCTGGATTCAGCAGAAGTTTTACTCCCTTCCCCGAATGCTCCTCCCGTAGATTCTTCCTCACCATGTTCTTTTTCTCCGGGTGAAGCGAAAGCTGTAGTCCATACAAATACGGCCGATGCAGCCAGCAGCCCTAAGAATGGGAGCACTACCATTTTATTGTTCAGCAGGTTTTCCAGGGATCTGAAAAATTTCTTTTTCATGTTCTGATTCCTCTTTTGAATTTAATCTATTCAGAAAAGAAACAAATTTCAATCCTTGCAGCAAATTAAGGGAAATTAAAATAAACTCATGCATTCCGGGTAAAGCTTTATAAAATATGGCATTTATTCTCATTAATCCTTTAAATAAAATTTGCCCTAAATCATACAGCTTTGTATCTTGAAGAGCAGATTTGGGACACTATTAATGGAAATTGTGCAGAGAAGCTTTTGAATAACTTCAAAATTATTACAAATTTAAGGACCACGGAGTCAGGTGAGGACGACTTATCCATTGAATGGATGAAAGAAGAAACCTTTCTGCCTTCTGCTGGCAATGCGCTGACTGATATTTCTCTGGATCAGTTGGAGCGCTTCTCTTTTGCAAAGAAGATTGCAAATGCCATTGCAAAGCGTAAAAACAGCGGAAGCGTTGTTATGGGTATCTATGGCCTTCCGGGCGAAGGAAAAACTACTGTCCTGAATTTTTTAGGCTATGAACTTGCAAAATTTCAGCATGTCACTTTTTTGCGCATTAACCCATCCGGATCTGCAAACAGCATCAGGCTTGTAAAAAATTTTTTTGACGGCCTTTCCGGTGCCATAGAAAATTCAGAAGAAATATCCTCCTCTTTAAGGAAGAAAATTATCCTCCTTTTAAGCCGCTATTCAGCTTTTCTTGCGCCATCTGAGGATGAAGCCCCAGGGAAGAAGCTCAGACTTTTTAAGAAAACTCCCCGTGAAATAAAAGAAACCCTGGACGCCTGCTTCAGAAAACTTGAAAGAAGGATAGTCTTTCTGGTTGATGATCTGGATAAGACAGAACTAAATGAAGTAAGAACATTTCTCCGTTTGATTAAGCTTTCAGCAAATTTCCCGAACTCGGTTTATGTACTTTCTTTTGACGATAACACCCTCTCCCTTGAGTTAGGGGGGATGAATAAAAAGCAAAGCCTTTTAATGGGAAGAAAGATTCTGGAAAAAGTTGTACACCTTTCACTCAGGATCCCTCCTGCAGGAAAGTACAGGCTGCTTGAAATGTGCTTTAAAGGGATTTCTGAAATCCTCAATGAAGCCGATCTTGCTCCTGAAATTGCAGGTATGAGAGAGTTTAAGGAAAAGTTCAGCTCTGCTTTTACTCATGTAATTAAAACCCCGCGCCAGTGCAGCCTGTACCTCAATACAATATCCAATTCTTTAACGGGGCAGGGTACCGCAGGGCTCGACAGCCTGAAATTTATGCTTGTTGAGGCTTTAAGAGTTTTTTATCCCGTACTCTATGATGTAATCAGGAACAATCCGGATACCTTTATAGGCATTGAACTGAATAAATCCCAAACAGGCGAAGTTGAAGAAAGTATCAGCCTTTTTGCAGTAAATAAAGCAATGGAAAACCTGCCGGATGAAGAACAAAAAGCCCTCAAATCGCTGCTTTCTTACCTCTTCCCCTGCCTGCGCGGCATTCCGGGATTCGGCACAGAAGAGTACACTGGCCAGAACCCATGGATAGAGGAGAAGCCGGTAGCTTCAAAACAATATTTTTTACGTTACTTTTTGCTTAATACATCCGGAACAGACGATTTTCAAAGAGAGACCGACCGTCTTCTACTTCGCAGTGCTACAGGAAACATTAACGACCAGGCTCTGGCTGTAAGAAAGCTTGTCCGCCAGGCAGGAGCCGACGCATTTATTGCGGGCGTGGAAAGCCGCATTGAAGAAATGTCCCCTGTTGCCTCGGGCAATCTCATCAGAGCACTGGCACAGACCGGCGGAAGCTTCTTAAATCCCGAAACTTTATTTTCCTTTACGACAGTTTATGCACATCCTGCCATGCTAATCAGAAAGCTTCTGCTTAATATTCCGGAGCTGAGCGACAGGTTCAGCATTGCAGCTTTCCTGATGAAAGAGTCCGAGCCGGTGTCCTTTGCATTTGAATGCTTAAGATGGATAAAACCTTCTGAGAAAGAGGAACGGATTTTTTCTCCTGAAGTTGAAGATGGGTTAAGTGCAATGCTAACCGAAAGAATAAAGAATCTGGCCTACAGGTACCCCATTTATCTTAGCATGCCGCAGGAAACGCCCCTTCTTCTTTCAGTCTGGTCCTTCCTGGGCTCCAGGGAAGAAACAACTCGTTACCTGGAAAGCACATTTCGTAAAGAGCCGGATAACGTCGTGGAATTTTTAAGATGTTATATGCCGGATGAATGGATGGAAAGCAAGGATAATGAGCTTAACGGAAGTTTCCTCTTAAACCTCAATAGTTCAGTCTCCGGAGTAATAGAAGCCAAAGCCGTCTATAAACAGCTGGAGAAAGCCGCTGCAGGCATTTCCGGACCGGCGGCTTCAAAGGAAAACAGCCTGCGTAAGCGCCTGCTGACGGAACTTGCCCCCATTTCAGGCGATAACCGTGCCGGAAACAGGAATTCACAGCTTAAAGTCTTCCATATCAATGAATATGATAAGGACAATAAAAAGAAAATTTCCGAAGCTGATCTTTTAGCCGGGGAAATAAAAAGAGGCAACCTGACTCAGGTGAGCAAGGGACTCTACCGCCCGCTTTTCGATCTTTTTAACTGATACACGCAAATTTTCCACGCATAAATTATTCTTAAATAATTCTTCTTGTCATTTTCCCAATAATTGTATATTTAATTAACGGATTTTTAATCCAATCCATATAGTTAATCAAAATATTATAAGGTTTTATTAATGCGAAAATTGCTGATAAAGAATTGCCAGCTGTATGATACTCTGATTGAAAATGAGTTCGCAGATATCCTCATTGAAGGAAAAACTATTGTACAGATTGATAAGAATATAAATGCTGAGGAGACTGCAGAGGTAATTGATGCCGAAGGACGCCTCACTGCTCCGGGTTTTATTGATGTCCACATTCAGGGCGCCGGCGGTGCCGATATACTCGACGGCAGTGTGGAATCCCTGGAAAGAATGTCCCGGACACTTGCTTCTCTGGGTACAACAGGCTATCTGGGAACTACAGTCGTAAATCCACAGGAAGGCAACAAGCACATAAATGTTGCAAAACAGTACGTAAATAAGGATCTTGGCGGCGCCATGCTGCTGGGCTTCCATTTCGAAGGCCCGTTTGTCAATTTGAAGAAGAAAGGCGGCCTTAATCCGTCGGGAATTTATGACCCTTCAATGGATAAACTGAAGGAGATACTGGATCTTACAGACGGCACACTCAGGATGATGACTATAGCGCCCGAACTTCCGGGTAACATTGAACTCATAAAAGCCCTCGTAGAAAACAAAATCATAGCGTCTTTTGCTCATTCAGACGCCACTTATGAAGACGCGCTGAAAGGCTTTGAAGCCGGAATTAACCATGTGACGCATATTTTTAATGCTATGCCCCCCTTGGGCCACAGAGTGCCGGGTCCGCTTGCTGCCATCTTTGAAAGCGACACTGTTTCAGCCCAGATTATTAGCGACGGACACCACCTTCATCCGGCAATCGTAAACACGATCTACAGGATAATGGGCCCTGAAAGATGTATCTGCATTACAGACGGTATGCAGGGCATGGGGCTTCCTGAAGGCAGGTATCTCTATAACGGACGGGAATATGAATCCAAAGCCGGAGCAGCCCGCTACCTTGACGGTACGCTTATCGGATCAACAATGAGCCTTGGAAATATCGCCTTCAAATTTAAGGAATTTACTGGCTGCTCACTTGAAACGGCTATTAATTCAATATCGAAAAATCCCGCAAAACTTCTAGGCATAGACGACAGGAAGGGAACAATTGAGACAGGCAAGGATGCTGATATAGTTATATTCGACCGCGATAGATCTGTATTCAGGACTCTTATTAACGGAAACGTGGTTTTCGGGAAATAGCCCCCCCCATCAGGAATAAAAAAAGGGCGGATGAAATACCCGCCCTTTATCCTTAAGTTAAAGCCAGCAAAAAAGAAACTTCACGAACAATCTGAAATTATATTTTGGTTTTAGCCGATATCTTCTTTAATACAGTTGTAAATACAATTCCCATTAAAACAAAGCTTACAATCAGCACCACCGGGAACCTGGCAATTCCGTATGAATTGGAAATAACTCCAACCAGATAGTTAAGAAGCGTGTTGCCGATAAGTGCAATTACAATTGCTATACTGAAGGCAGTGCCCGATAAGGAGGAGTAAATATTTCCCACATATCCGAGCACAACAGGAAACGTTGCCGAAAATCCCACGCCCAGTAAGGCCAGGCCTATAACTGCCATTGTCATGCCGGAGGCCGTAAGAAGTACAACGCTTCCCAAAGTTCCAACTCCAATGCAGATGTAAAGAACAATGTATGAAGGAAGCTTTTTTAAGAGGAATCCCAGAACAAGTCTTGTAATTGTCAGAGCCACAACCTGAGCCGAGAGTGCATAGAGCGCATTTTCAACGTTAAGGCCCAGGCCTTCATTCAGATACTTGGTAGTCCAGTTGCCTACAATACCTTCAACGCCGCTTTCAAAAAAGAGGACAAATCCCATTAGTAGAAGCGATGATTCTTTGATCAGTGTTAAACTCTGTTTTATTGGGAATCCCTGTGCAACTTTTGGAGAAGGGAAGCCTACCACAATAAAATATAGCAGGGGAATTACAATTGTCAGTCCAATGCCTGCAATTATGCTTTCATATGAATATGTTTTTGCAAGCGATCCCAGTACTACCGGCATTCCGAGGGCTCCAATTCCGAAGAAGACTCCCAGAAGGCTTAAGTTTGCTCCTTTTTCTTCAGAAGAAATATCTGCAACCAGAGCATTTGTTCCGCCGTTAATTGCTCCGCCGCCAAAGCCTATCAGCAGGAAAGAAAACTGCAGCACGGTAAACGAGCCCGCAAATGCAATCCCTTCAAATGCAATAAGAATACAGATTGAGCAGACGATTAAAAGAATTTTATAGCCGAAGCGGTCGACAACGGGACCGAAAACAACTGAACCGGCCAGTATGCCGATAGGAAGAAGCGAGGCCAGTGATGCAGCTGTAAGCTCACTTACGCCATATTTTGAAGTAATGAAAGTAAAAACGGTACCCAGCGAAAGAAACACCATTCCAAAAAGCAGCATGCCAAGACAGGCAGCTGCAAAAACCAGATTCCTTTTATACATTAAAATCTCCTTGTAACAGAATTACTGTTGCTTTATTCCATGAACTGATACCAGAGTTGAAAACTCAAAACTTAAAACTTGAAACTCAAAACTCAAAACTCAAAACTTAAAACTTAAAACTCACAGGCTCCTCAGCGCCAGATATCCGGCCCCAATCAGGCCTGCATCGCCCCCTGCCTGTGAGGCTTCAAGACTTACCTGGTTAATGCTTATAGGCTGTGCCCACTTGCGCGCTTCCAGCATAATTTCATCCAGGAACTGAACTGCAGGACCGAATACGCCGCCTCCGAAAATTATCTTTTCGGGATTGAACAGGCTTACCAGGTTCGCAACCGTCATGCCCCAGAATTCCACGGCCTGCTTTAATGTCTTTACTGCTATTGTGTCGTCTGTTTTGTATGCCGCAAAAACGTCATGAGCTGTAACTTCGTTAATATCCTTCTCCCTTAAGACTCCCTGATATTCTTTATCCAGATAGAGGAATTCCCTGGCCACCTTAGCAATTCCTTCGCCCGAGGCGTGGTATTCAAAGCATCCGCACGAAACATATTTCTGCTGAAAAGGCCTGTCGAGGGCCAGCCAGCCTATTGCTCCTGCAATGTCGTTTGAGCCCCTGAGTACACGCCCGTCAATCATTATACCGGCACCTATTCCGGTTCCTACTGCCAGGAAAATTGCATCCTTTAATCCTTTTGCTGCACCCGACCAGGCCTCGCCAAGAATGTAGCAGGCGCGGTCGCTGTCAATATCAACTTTAATGTTTTTGTCGGGCAGAACTGAAATAATTTCTTCCTTTAACGCATAGTCGTCCCATCCCGGAATATTTGGCGCCCAGACCTTTCCTGTCTTCGACCAGCTGATTCCGGGTATGCAGGCACCTACGGCCTTAATATCAATTTTTTCCTCTGCGGCCTTATCAAAGAGACCTTTGAGTAAACTTTTTATAAGTTCTCCAACATCTTTACCCTGCCTCTTTTCAAGCGGGCGGACTTCCTTATGGATAATTTTTCCTTCATCGCTGAAAACAGCCCCTGCGAGCTTTGTCCCGCCAAGGTCCAATCCTATTACAGCCATTTTATCTTTCCTTTGTTCTAGGGTTTTATTTTCCCGGAAATTCCCGGCAAAAACGTTATAATACTCTTTCCCAATGTACCCGAAGCTAAATGAATGGTACTGAAAAGTCAAGGACTTGCTCCCGGAAATTATTGCAAATAATCTCCTTGAAAGTTAGTTATTTTTTGCTATCTTTGGCCCTCCTTTCACTTTCTACTGACTGCCTTCTGGATTTTATAATCCGCCCAATACTTTATTTATTCCGCTGGAAATGAAAAAGTTAAATCTATTATGATCTCATAAGTTGGGACAAAATATTAGATCAAATAATTCGGGGAAAATGAATATTAATATGTTATCTATGTTTTATTTGTGAAAAGGAGCGATGAATATGTTTATTCCGGTAATAAGGAAATTTAATTTTGTACTTATAGTAATTTGCCTGAGTTTTATGACATCTTCATTAAAAGCGCAGGACCTGCAGAGCACGCTGCAGCTCCTTTCAGATCAGGCAGCCAAGGCATACCTCAACCCTGCAAGCGACGGGTTCGGCGCCGACTTGAATTCAGGCTGGTTTTCCCGCGCCCCGAAGCCGGTAAAACTGGGATTTGATGTGCAGCTGGGAATGGTTGCAATGGGAGCCTTTTTGCCAAGTGACCACAAGACATTCCTGATAAACGGCAACTTCCGCTTCACACCTGCCCAGGCCGAACTGATGACACAGTCTGTTGCAAACCATTACGGTGCCGATGCCCAGCAGAATCTTATTGACCAGCTGACTTCAAGGGATTTCAATGTCCAGATCTCAGGGCCTACCGTGGTAGGGAGCAGGAACGAATACATGAAGGTGAACTTTTATGGCACTACACTGAGCTACCAGGCACAGCCGGGGCAGCCGGCCCAGGAGATCTACGTGCCGGCTCAGGAAATACCAATTCAGGAAATAAAAGGAGTACTGGATAACATACCCCTGCTTCCATTCGGCGCCCCGCAGCTTACATTGGGTACCATTTACGGAACACAGGTAACATTCCGCTACCTGCCCCCGACTGAAATAAGCGCCGAGCTGGGAAAATCGGACTATTTCGGATTTGGCATTCAGCATAATATCGGCGTGTGGGTTCCGCTTCCCCTGGATGTTACGCTCGGATACTTTACTCAGCGCCTCAAGGTCGGCGACGCCCTGAAGTCCAGAGCCGATGAATACGGCATCTTCGCCAGTAAAACTTTCGGTCCCGGCCTTTTCAGCATTACTCCTTATACCGGCCTGACGATGCAGAATTCCACAATGGATGTCTCTTACAATTACCTCTATCAGTCGCAGGGCGTTGAAGTGCCTACAAATATCTCCTTTCAGCTGGAAGGGGAAAACTCTGCAAAGCTCGCTGTTGGCCTTGCCCTCAGGTTTTCTGTCGTAAATCTTAACTTCGATTATAATATTGCCAGGTTCAGCTCAATCAGCGGGGGACTTTCATTCCTTTTCTAGGCTCCTTAATTCTGCAGGCAGAAAGAGTTTTCTGCCTGCATGCCTGAGGCTCTGAAACCGCTCCTCAAAAATTTCCCATCTTAAAATAACTTCCTTGTTCCCTGCTTTTTTCTATTTATACTGACTTTATTCCGTTATCTTTGGACACTTTTATTTTTAAACACTCAAAAGACCTCTTTATGAAAAAATTATACATTTTGCTTGCTCTTCTTGTTCTTAATACTTTAACCATAAAACTTTCGGCTCAGGAAACACTTAAAAGGAAGATCGGGCAGATGATAATGACCGGTGTTCTGGGCACAGAAATGCCGGATAAGATCTATCCTGACTTGGATACGCTGAAAATTGATATAGCAGAAAGAAACCTTGGGGGCGTACTCGAATTCGCATATAACCTGAAAAGTCCGGCCCAGATGAAGCTTCTTTCGGATAAGATGAAGAGCTTTGCCCAAACACCTCTTTTAGTCTCAACTGACCAGGAGGGAGGTAAAGTTGCAAGGCTTGGCAGCTCCAACGGCTTTTATGCAAGCAGCACTGCATACACAATGGGTACTGTAATTGACAACATGGACAGCACGCGTCTCTGGGCTTCAACAATGGCCGGATGGCTTGAACAGGCAGGCGTTAACGTGGATTTCGCTCCCGTTGCTGACGTGCTTGTTAATCCCCAGAGCCCTGTTATTGCGGGACTCTTTAGGAGCTTTAACAAAAATCCTCTCAAAGTAGCCTCGCATGCAGGCTATTTTATTGAAGAGCTCCATAAAAAGAATATTATTTCCACGCTGAAGCATTTCCCCGGCCATGGCAGCGCAGCCTCGGATTCACACCTGGGTTTTACCGATATAACAAATACGTGGGCCGACTCTGAACTTGTGCCCTACAGAGAACTTATATCTAAGGGACTGGTGGATATAATAATGACAGGCCACCTCTACAATTCAAAGATCGATACGCTCCCGGCCACGCTTTCAGTAAAGACTGTGCAGGGTATCTTAAGAAATCAGCTTGGATATAAAGGCGTTGTTGTAAGCGATGAAATGTCTATGGGGGCAATTTCAAAGTATTATGGATTATTCGAAGCAGCCGCTCTGGCTGTAAATGCCGGTGTTGATATTCTGCTCTATAACAGAAATATACTTTCAGATGGGACTTCTCTGGTCAGAAAACTCCAGGAGTATCTGGAGAAAAAAGTTCTGGACGGAACAATTCCCCAAAGCAGGATTGATGAATCCTATGCCAGAATAATGACGCTGAAAAACAAGTACTTCTATCCCTCCGTAGTCGGAACAATTTCCGCCTCCATTACGCCGGATAAGTATGAAGTCAAGGGGTATCCGAATCCTTTTAACAATGCCATTAAGTTCCAGGTTAAGATTCCGGTTTCTTCCTCTTCGGCTTTGAAAATCTACGACATGCTGGGCCGCGAGGTGGCATCAATAATGGATGAGTATAAAACTGCAGGCGTTTATTATCTGAACTGGAATGCCTTAAATCTTTCGAGCGGAATCTACTTTGCGGTTCTTCATTCGGGATCTTTTACTCAGACTACGAAATTAATGCTTCTCAAATAGCTTAACAAAAAAAGGAGGTCTTTAGACCTCCCTTAATTTTTCGCCCTTACTTTTTCAGCTTACTTCTTAGTAAACTTCTGCAGTATTTCTTTTGCCATATCCTTATGCACCATAAAATCCACCATCTTAAGTTTTACGTAATCCTCACGGAAGAAAACGTAGCCCGGATTGGGCGAGCTGTAGGAGCCTGCTCCTGAGTCCTTAATCAGGTACCAGTCCTTTCCGCCCTTCTGGGTATATCCAACTATATGGATTCCGTGGTCGTCAGTGGTTGTCTCGTTGCTGAATCTCATCTGGCGTGCGTTTTCGTCAATATTTTCAGCAGGAATATCGAAGCTGGGCACAATGGCAATTTCATTCTGCGAGCTGCAGCCCGGTTCAGAAACGTCGCCGCCTATGGCAATTGTGTAGCCCTTCGAAGCAGCGTTCTTTATTGTGCTCATGAATTCATCAAGAGGCACATTGTAGTAATCGCTGTCGTGCCACCAGTTATCGGGCACGTTGTATTCCATCTTCTGGTAATAAGGAGATTCCATGAGGGAGATAACATCAACATAATCATCCATGTTAAGTCTTACAACCTTCTCAAAATATTCCTGCGGGGTAAGTTCACCGGCCTCGCTCATTACCTTTACAGGAGGCTTGCCCATGTAGTGATCCATAATGGATTTGATGGTTGAGACAACGGCGTCTTCATTCCAGTCGTTATTCGCCTTAACTTTCTGCAGGTAGTCGTTCATTTCGGCGTACATTTTACTGTGGTCGTGGTGCTTCTGCCCGGGGAGCATACCCGTGTAGCTATCTTCGGGAACAACGCCGTATTTCTTCCAGACTCTTCTTACGGCGTTGCTTTCAGAGCCTTCGCCGAAGTTAGAGCTGCCTCTTTCCTGAACAAAGCTGGTGGCTTTTTCTACGTATTCCCAGTAAACGGTATACATCTCGGAAAGTTTTATCTGGCGCTTTGTCTGGCGGTAGATTTCAGATTCAAAAAACGACGTTGTGGAAAAGCACCAGCAGGTTCCCGTAAGGCCCTGGTTAATAGGTGTGTTGTGCCACGATTCAGTGAATTCCTTTGGTGACTTGGGAGCATTGATTGCTGAAAAATCCACCCTGAAATATTTCTTTTCAGAAGTCTGTTTCTTATTATAGTCCTCAATGTCCTTCTGCACCATTTCCCAGTATGGGCTCTTGGTGTCGGAGAAAACAGCCTTATCGGCCTCTTTTTTCTGCCCGAACAGTAAGGCAGGGGCTAGCAATGCCAAAGCTAAAACGCAGATGATTTTCGTTTTCATAATAATTTCCCGGCTTTGTTAATGTATTTAAGATTAAAAGTACTCTCTGGTATTTACGCAGAACAAAAAATATTTATGCCGGCAAATTAAATCAAGGCCGCGTGAAAAGCAATGCCGTTCGTGTAAAAT
>JBLNAZ010000155.1:0-3306 GCA_050259615.1 Syntrophomonadaceae bacterium
ATGAACCCGAAGGTACTGGGGAAATCTTCAAGGTTAACGACGTTGCTTTCAGTCTTGCCTACGCTCTTAAGCTTACGGATAACTTTTCCATAGGCATTAACCCTAAATTTATCAGCCAGTCCATCTGGAGAATGAGTGCCACGGGCATTGCTCTTGATTTGGGCGTTCAGTACGTAACTCCTTTCGACGGAGCCGTCCTTGCAATGTCTATTTCAAACTTCGGCTCCAGAATGCAGCTCTCTGGCAACTCCGCTCTTACTGTCATCAAAATGGGTACTAACGATAAAGTGCCTGCTTACCTCCAGACAGAAGAATGGGCTTTGCCGCTGAATTTCAGGGTGGGCGTCGCTTATCAGCCGCTGAAGACTCAGATGCATAAACTTACTCTTGCTCTGGATGCTATGCACCCTAACGATAACTACGAAAGCATTAATGCAGGCGCTGAATACCTGTTTAACGACTTCGTGGCATTCAGAGGCGGCTATAACTCACTCTTCCTGAGAGATTCCGAACAGTCCTTTACTCTCGGCTTCGGTCTCAAACAGCAGGTGCTGGGTAATATAGCTGTAAAACTCGACTATGCCTTTGAGAAGTTCGGACGCCTGAATAATATCCAGAAGTTTACTCTGGGTATTAATTTCTAATGCACTCGATGTTTACAGTTTTTACTGTAATTTATTTTCAAACCACTCTTTTGACAAAAGGAGTTCATGTGAATCAGGCGGGGCATTTGCCCCGCCTTTCTTTAACTGTCCCCGGTTCATCTAAATCCGGCAGCTTCTTCCTGCATGACGCCTCTTCAAAAGAAATTCATTTCAGAATTAATCATATCCGGTAACTAAATGAATATCAGAAAACATTATTCTTCAGTATTGAAGATCGCAGCTGTACTTGTTATCCTTTCTTCACTTCCTGTGTCTGCCAAAACTTACAAGGGCGCAGAATACAGAACTAAGGAAGCATTCACCTACGGACGATTTGAGGTCAGACTTAAGTCCTTTCAGAAAGACGGTATGCTCGCTTCTTTCTTTACATATCACGAAATCAGCACTACTGCCGACTGGAATGAAATAGACCTCGAAGTTATGGGACGCTTCAGCAATAACGTCCAGTTTAATGCAATTACTTCAGGACAGGTAAACCACGTGCGCTCAAATTATGTGGACTTTAACCCCTCGCTCGACTTCCATACCTATGCTTTCGAATGGACTCCGCAGTATGTAAGCTGGTTCGTAGACGGAACCGAAGTCTACAGGCAGACAGGCGCTCACATCCTGACAATGAATAAGGCACAGAAAATTATGATGAACGTCTGGAACCCTGCATACCCGAACTGGGCCGGCACGTTTAATCCCTCATCCCTTCCGGCTTTTGCTTACTACGACTGGGTGAGCTACTACGCCTATACGCCCGGCGCCGGCAGTTACGGAACGGCAAACAATTTTACACTCAGCTGGAAAGATGACTTTAACTCGTGGGACCAGTCGCGCTGGGAAAAGGCAACCCATACGTGGGACGGAAATAACTGCGACTTTATTACCGATAACGCCGTAATTAAAGACGGTATGCTCATCCTCTGCCTTACCGACAGCTATCATATTGGCTATACGGATAAAAGTACCCCTCAGCCCCTCTGGGCAAGAGTTGAAGGAAATAAAATTATTGTAAAGTTCTCTGAAGAAATTGAAAAAACCAGCGCAGAAACGGCTTCTAACTATGCATCTCAGGGACTTACGGTGGGAGACGCCGTCCTGCTCGACGACCGCAAAACTGTTGAACTGTCCGTAAGCGGCTACGACCCCGCCGTGCAGACTGCAATTACTGTCGCAAACGTTAAGGACGTGGCCTCAGAACCGAATGCGCTTTTATCAAAGACTATCTCACTGATAAAACAGACCCCTTTAACTTTTCCAATAAAAATTAATGCAGGCGGCGCTGCTGCAAACGGATTCCTTGCCGACCAGGAATGGAAGGAGACTTCGGAATACGGATACCAGGACGGGACCGTGGACGGGGCATCTCCATCTGCCGGGACATCTGACGCTGAAGTCTACAAGAACGCACTAAGAGGAATGGTAACATATAAGGTTAGAGTGCCTGCCGGAAAGTATAACGTAAAACTGATGCTCATGGAAAATTATTTTACACAGACGGGTCAAAGGGTCTTCGACGTGTATGTTGAAAATTCGGCTTCGGCCCTGAACCTCGACCTTTACTCTCTGGCCGGAAAGAACAAGGCTTATGAGAAAATATTCAGCGATGTTACTGTTTCAGACGGAGTGCTCGATATTTATTTTGCAGCACAGACCGATATGGCGCAGCTATACGGAATTGTAATTGAAAAATCCACAACCGGCCTCGGGGAAAATAAGGATCAAAGCAGTAACCTGCCTGAACCCGAAAGCTTCCGCCTGGGACAGAACTATCCAAACCCTTTTAACGGCATGACAAGAATCAGCTTTACCATTCCTTCTAAAGACAATATTGTTTTTAATGTTTATGATATACTCGGAAATCTTGTCTTTACTGAGGAGCTTGGATTAAAAGACAAAGGTGAAAACATTTACATGTGGAAAGCAGTTAATATGAACGGTAAACCCCTCACCTCCGGGGTTTACCTTTACTCTGTACAGGGAAACGGCTGCGCGCTTTATAAAAAAATGGTGCTCATGAACTGATAAAACTAAAATTCATTCCAGACTATAACTGCTTTAATCTCATCTGAAGAATGTTGTTTCAGCACACTTTCAAATTTGGAATAATTAACTTTGTGCGTTATCAGCTGGCTGAGTGTATCGGGCCACCTGGTGTTCCCCTTTACCAGGTCGTCAATGGCCATATTGTAGTGATGAATGCTTGCATTCACGCTGCCTAGTATGACGTGATTTTTCAGAACCATCTGCCGCATAATCCGGCTGCCTAAAATGTTCACCGGGCGTTCACCGCCCGGTATTCCCGTGAGCACGTAAATGCCGTTTATAGCCAGAACATCCATCAGCTCAAATTCCAGCTTCGCAATTCCTGTAGCCTCAACAATAATATCCATCGGCACGTATGTCTCATCAATTTTTGTAGTCTCCACCTTGCGCCCGTCTATATACCTGCCGCCAAGGTCCTTCAGAAGCTGGGGACGGTGCGATTTTTCATCAACAATATCAAGCCCGTACAGATTTGCGCCCTGGAGTGAAAGAATTACAGAAGCCAGAAGCCCTACGGGCCCAAGGCCTGCAACAAGCGCATTTTTCCCCTTAAGCCACGTGGAGGTATCAACTCCCGGAAGCCGTGAAGACTGAATAAGAAGTGACT
>JBLNAZ010000156.1:0-16825 GCA_050259615.1 Syntrophomonadaceae bacterium
CCCGGCAGAGTCCAGTATTCTGCTATGTGCTATGCCGACGGGGGAATTGTAGATGACCTCCTGGTTTATAAGGTTTCCGATGAAGAATTCATGCTCGTTGTAAACGCATCCAATAAGGATAAGGATTATAACTGGATGAAGGAAAACAACAAGTTCGGAGTCGAAATCCTTGACGAAAGCGATGAGTATTCACTCCTTGCCGTGCAGGGACCTAAATCACAGGAAACCGTGCAGAAAATCTGCGACAAAAAGCTCGACCTTGAATACTATCACTTCTTTAAGGCTAAAGTTGCTGGCGTTGAAATGATCCTTTCCCGCACCGGTTACACCGGAGAACTCGGCTATGAACTCTACTTCAAGGGTGACCAAAAAACAGCTGAAAACGTTTGGAACCAGCTCTTTGAAGCAGGAAAGGAATTTGACATCCAGCCTGTCGGACTTGGTGCAAGAGATTCCCTGCGCCTTGAAATGGGCTTCTGCCTCTATGGGCATGACATTGACCAGACCACAAATCCTCTTGAAGCCGGACTGGGCTGGATTACAAAACTGAACAAGCCTGCCGATTTTATTGCAAAGGATGTTCTCCTGAAAGTTAAAGCTGAAGGCCTCAAAAGAAAGCTCGTTCCAATGGTTTCAGATGAAAAAGCATTTCCCAGACAGGGTTATGAACTTACTGTTAACGGCCGGAAAGTAGGCTGCATTACTAGCGGTACCGTAAGCCCGGTACTTGAAAAGCCGATTGCAATGGGCTATGTCGATTCAGAGTTTGTAAAGGATGACGCCCAGGTTAATTTCCTGATCCGTGGAAAGGAAATTCCGGCAAAGCTGACAAAACTTCCTTTTGTAAAAAAATAAAATTAATTTGTAATTTTGGGCATACGCCTCTGGCGTATGCCTGGTTATCTTTAGCGGTGATTCCTGTCCAGAAATAATGCATATTTTCGTAATTAACGCTGAGATTTGATTTAAAAGCACTGGAATTGAACAATAAAATTAAAGACTATGAAATTAAACGTACATTTTTCACCCGCACAGACCGATGAACTCTACTTTTCAGGTAAGACTTCTGTGGTCATTGATGTTCTTAGAGCAACTACAACTATCATTACAGCTCTTTTTAACGGAGCAAGAGAAGTTATTCCTGTAAATTCAATTGAGTTTGCAATGAAGGTTTCAGGCAATGCATTCGGTGGACAGACGCTGCTGGGCGGCGAGCGGAATACAAAAAAGATCGAGGGCTTTCAGCTTGGCAATTCTCCTTTCGAATATACACACGAGGTTGTATCAGGCAAATCAATAATTCTTTTTACTACAAACGGCTCCAAGGCAATAGTAAAAGCAAAGTTTTCGGAAAACCTTTACGTCTGTTCTTTTCAGAACATACAAAGTGTTGCTCAGCACCTGGCTGAGCTGAATAAAGATGTTGAAATTATCTGTGCAGGCCGCAACGGCAGCTTCTGCATCGATGATACTATCTGTGCCGGTAAGCTGGTAACGGAAATCCAGAAACTCAAAGAAGACGTGGAACTTACAGATTCCTCAAAGGCCAGCGTAGTCTTAAGCAAATCCTCTGGAAAAAGCGTTCAGAAGATACTTTCCGAATGCGAACACGGGAAACTGCTGATTGAAAACGGGTTTGAACAGGATATTACATACTGTGCCAAAGTTGGCGGCATGGAAATCATACCTCACTTTACGGGCGGAATGGTAAAAATCCTGAATAAGCCCCGTACTAACGAATTTCAGGGCTAACAGAGTATTTAGAATAATGGCAGTAAAGAAAAAAACCGGCAGCTCACCTGCAAAGGGAGAAAATTATTTTATCATCTCCATCGAAAAAAAGCAGAAGATACTGGGTATCTTTCTTGTTGTTTTTTCCCTCCTCATACTGCTGAGCATACTATCTTATTCGGCAAGCGATGGGGCTTTCCTTACCAACAGCTTCTCGGATGTTGCTGCCGATAAGGCACAGTCGACTCATAATCTGGTGGGTCTTGCAGGGGCTTATATTGCCTCGTTCCTGGTAAATTCAATTTTCGGTTTTTGTTCTGTAATTTTCCCGGTAATCCTTTTTATCTGGGGCTATACAATTGCGGTAAGCAGAAACTACCGCCTTGCCTTAAACCTTTCAAATTTTCTTCTGGCCTCGGGCGCTCTCGTATCGTCTTTTTTCGGCGTCCTGCGCTTCAAGCTGAATCTGTTCAGGGATGTAAATGAACTCTCGGGCAATGCGGGGGGATTCTTAGGTATATCTTTGGGCAAAATGCTCGGGGGACTGGGAAGCCTTATTCTTATCTCTACACTGATGCTGGTTACTCTCATTATTGCTTTTGACGTGAAGCTTGGACCTGTTCTTGAATTCCTCAAGGGCCTTTTTGAACATTCCGGGGCAATGCTGGAAAAAGCCAAAGAAAACCTGCAGGAGAAAAAGGAAACTAAAACTTCGGATAACCTCTCGAAAATTAAAAACTTAAAGGCTGAAAATCTGAAAAAACAGAAACCCGCAAAACTGGAAATTGAGGACGTTTCTGAAGAACCGGCAGAAGAGGAAATTGAAGAGCAAACTACAATCAAGATCGTCCGTTCAAAAGGACACGAAGTGGAAGAAGTAGTACCTGAGTCTGAGGTTCTGCTCGATGGAGCAGTCCCGCTGAAGGAAGCAGGCAAAAAGGAAGAGAAGAAAAAGTTTTCCGACGTTCCCGAAGACGTAATCGATAAAGATGAAGAGGCAAAGCTGCCTAACCAGTGGGAAGAAACCATTCCGTATAAGAAGCCCCCTTTAACACTCCTAGACCAGGCTCCTGAAGAAAGCTACAAAGTTGAGGAGGAAGAACTCAAACGCAATGCAGAGCTCCTGAAAGAAAAACTGGCCCTGTTCGACATAAAAATTGAAGATATTACGGTTACTCCGGGACCTGTAGTTACACTATACGAAATTGTCCCATCCCCGGGCGTTAAAATAAGCCGTATTGTAAGCCTTGAAAACGATATAGCTCTTGCCCTTGCAGCACGCGGTATAAGAATTATAGCCCCTATTCCGGGCAAAAGTGCAATAGGCGTGGAAATACCAAATGCCGAGGCTGCTCTTGTTAATGCGCGTTCTGCCCTGGCAAAAATCAACGAAGTTAAGGCTGAACTTCCGCTTGCCCTTGGCAAAACGATTGCAGGCGAAGTTTATATTACGGATCTGGCCAAGATGCCCCATATGCTTATTGCAGGTTCCACCGGATCCGGTAAAAGCGTGGGCATAAATATGATAATTACAAGCCTTCTTTATGCCAAGGATCCTTCCGACGTCAAGTTTGTAATTGTGGATCCGAAGAAGATTGAGCTTTCCTTCTACGGCAAGCTTAACAAGCATTTTCTTGCCGTTTCACCCGACCTGGAAGAAGAGATCATTACCAATCCGCAGAATGCCCTGCTCGTCCTGAAATCTGTTGAATATGAGATGGAAAAGCGCTATAATAAACTTGCCAAGGCTGGCGTAAGAAATATAGTCGACTATAATCTCAAGGTATCCGACCCCAAGCGCAAGCCGAAGGATACCGAGGATATGCAGCACTACAAGCTTCCGTATATAGTGATTATAATAGATGAGCTGGCTGATCTTATGATAACCGCCGGCAAGGAAGTTGAAGAACCAATTGCTAGACTTGCACAGCTGGCAAGAGCCGTAGGAATTCATCTGGTGCTTGCAACTCAGAGACCTTCGGTTAATGTTATTACAGGCGTTATTAAGGCTAACTTCTCGGCCCGTGTGGCCTACCAGGTGGCCACAAAAATAGATTCGCGTACAATTCTGGATATGAACGGCGCAGAACAGCTCCTGGGACGCGGCGATATGCTGTTTCTGCCGAGCGGCACTCCTAAACCGATCAGAATTCAGAACGCATTCATTTCCACAGACGAAGTGGAGAAAATTACAAATTATATTTATTCGCAGGAAGGTTTCTCAAAGCGCTACTTCTTACCCTCTCTTTATGAGAAGAAAAAGGAATCTCAGGGAGAATTTCTTGCCGATAAAGACCCGATGTTCGAAGATGCAGCTAGAGTAATTGTAAGACATCAGCAGGGCTCGGTTTCTCTTCTTCAAAGAAGACTTAAACTTGGATATTCACGCGCCGCCAGAATTGTCGACCAGCTTGAAGAAGCCGGCATCGTGGGCGGTGCCGACGGAAGCAAGGTAAGGGCAGTCCTGATTGAAGATGAAGAGCAGCTTGAGACAATTTTAAGAGCTTTATAATTTTTTAAATTATTCGCCATTAAAACAGAAATTTCAGAGTCAGAACTATGTTAAATAAAATATTGGCAGTTTTACTGCTGTCCTTTATCCCTTTTGTCCTGTTTGCACAGAACAGCAGCCAGGTCCTGAAGAATCTGCAGGACAAGTATAAATCAATAAATACACTGAGTGCCGACTTCGTTCAGACAGGAACGCTTTCTCCCGAAAAACAGCTCTCCACTGCAAAGGGAAAGCTCTGCTTTCAAAAGGAGAATAAGTACAGAATTGAATTCCGCAGCCTTGAGTTTGTATCCGACGGCAATACTGTCTGGAGTTATAATAAAAAGAATAAAAAAGTTATTATTAACGACGTCAACAATAATGACGCTTCTTCATTTTCACTGAAGAGCCTCCTCTTTGATTATCCTTCAGCCAGCACAGTAGAGGCACTGCCTTCAGAAATGGTAAGCGGCACAAAGTGCAATGTTCTCCGCCTCAACTCAAAAGGGACCAGGCAGAACTTCAAATCGGTTAAGATCTGGAGTGATGATAACAGCATAATCAGAAAAGCCGAGGTTACGGATAAATCGGGAGCAGTTTATGCTTTTGAGCTTTCGAATGTCAGGGTAAACCCGCAGCTTGATTCCGGCATGTTCAGTTTTACAACACCTAAAGGAAGTGAAGTTATTGACCTCAGATAAAGCACAGAAAAGTAAAACGAGAAAAGTTGCAGGCATAGCATTCTCATTCTTACTGACGGGCATTTTTCTTTATGTGGCATTCTACGGGGTCCGTTTCCGTGATGTCATAGGAATTGTAGGCAAAGCCTCCTGGCTCTGGGTTTTTGTGCTTAGCATATCGCTTCTTTTATCTCATTTCCTGCGCGCCGTGCGCTGGAAAGTAATCTTAAGCTCGGTTAAATCCGACACATCCATTTTTAACCTCTTCGGTTCGCTCATGGTGGGCTACGGTGTAAACTGTGTCATACCCCGCCTGGGCGAGGTCTCACGTGCAGTGCTTCTGGGCAAATGGGAGAACCTTTCGGGAACATCGATGTTTGGAACCGTTATTGTCGAGAGGGTAATTGATATCATATCATTTATTGCCGCGCTTTTAATTAGCGTATTCATTTATCACGGCAACCTTTATGCAAGCTTCCCATGGCTTAAGTCGAGCCTTTATTTAGCTTCAGTCTTTATGACGGGAGTTATTATTTTTCTCTTCCTTGTAATAAAATTCAAGGAGAAGTTTTACAGCATTATACTTAAGCTGGTAAGCAGGGTTTCCGAAAAAACCGCCCTGAGGCTGGCAGACATATTTAATATGCTGATTCAGGGATTTGTAAGCCTGAAGGGATTTAATAATATCTTATACTCAATTCTCCTTACGGCTGCAATCATTCTGGTATATGCACTTAACTCCTATATCGGATTTCTCTGCCTTGGAATGCAGAATATGCAGGAGGTCAGTTTTACAACCGCCTGGGTTCTTATGGCCATTAGCTCTCTTGCCGTGGTGATTCCTACACCCGGCGGTACAGGATCTTATCATGTAATTACACAGACCGCACTGGTGCTCCTCTTCGGCTTTACAAGCGAAATGGGGCTTGCTTATGCAGTCTTAAACCATGCTGTTTCTACACTTGTTTTCATTGTCTCGGCGCTTTTCTTTTTCTTTTATCTCAATTATAAATATTCAAAGAAGAGCGGTAAAAAGGAAAAACTGGTTGATTTTATAGAAACTAATATGGACAGCTTATGAAAAAGATAATATTTTTTGTTCTGGTGCTGTTGTCAGTCAGGGCAAATGCCCAGAGCCAGCTTTTCGAAATCAATGCCGGAATGGGTATAGATCTTGCCGCCACACCCTCGCTGAATGATTACATTAATACAAGCTTTGCTACCAGTGAAGATCAGCGCCCTTCCATTAACACCAACGTGGAATTTTACGGCGAAATAGGCCGTCAGACGTCGGAGCATTTCCAGCTGGGAGTTGAATACGCCATGACTATAGCATCTTACAACACAATTAATGGCAAAGCCGGCAAATACGATCTTTCCTACACCATTCATATGCCTTCTGTATTGGCTTATTATGTCATTAACGGCAGCGGCTACAAGTTTAAGTTCGGAGGCGGCGCGGGCTACAGATTAGCATCGGTGGATGAGAGCCTTGCCTATTATTCTTCAGCCGTAAACTATACCTCTTCAGGTGTGGGCTTTCTGCTTAAGGCCGACGGGAGTACCACGCTCGGGGGCAGCCTTTATGCAAATATAGCGGGACTTATAAGAACAGATTTTATCGGCGTACCTAAGAACGGCAATGCAAATCTGGCTTATAACAACGCCGCAAATGAAAAAGTAAATATGAATTCATTTTCAGCCGGAATACGTCTCGGCCTTACATATATGTTCTAAAGAGGAGCAGCAGTGAACGTAATTGAAGCAATTATTTTTGGCATAATACAGGGATTATCGGAATTCCTTCCCATCAGCAGCACGGCGCACCTGACGCTTGCAGGCAAACTGATGGTGGGACAGATGATTGAACAGTATCCTGAAAGGTGGACTGCCTTTATGGCTGTTATACAGCTTGGTACACTCCTGGCAGTACTGGTTTATTTCCGGAATGATATTATTCATATTATTTCAGAGTTCTTGAGGGATAACCTTTCTAAAAGAAAGAAATTTACAGAGCAGAGCCTTAACTCGCGCCTGGGATGGTATATCATTATAGGAACAATACCTGTTGTTGTTATAGGGCTTGCTTTCAAGCACTATATTGAAGGAGCTTTAACTAAGAATCTTATTGTCATATCTTTCAGCCTTATAGCACTTGGTATTCTGCTCGCAGTTGCAGAAAAGGTCAGCTCTTTTAGAAAAGATATTAAAGAGGTCACGTGGCTCGATTCCTTTCTGGTCGGCTGCGCCCAGTCGCTCGCCTTAATACCGGGCTCATCCCGCTCAGGCACAACCATAACAGCAGGACTCTTCCTTGGTTTTACGCGCGAAACTGCGGCAAGGTTTTCATTTCTGCTTTCAATTCCGGCTGTCCTGGCAAGCGGACTATTGGAGCTGAAGGAGTCGCTGCCTTATCTCGATAAGAGCTCGGCACTCAGCCTCATTCTGGCTACTATGGCTGCTTTCATATCAGGTTATGTGGCAATAGATTTTCTGCTTAAGTTTTTAAGAAAAAATTCTACTTTTATTTTTGTGTTCTATAGAATAATATTAGGAGTTGCAATTTTAGTCTTAATCGGTTTTAGTATTATTAAACCCTAAGAGGAGAATTTGGAAATGTACAGATATTTGATCTCAATTCTATTTATGGCTTTATTGCTCGGATGCCAGAAATCAGATTCATCCGCTAATAAGGCACAAAACGAATCTGCAGTGCAGGATTCAACTAAAAAAAGCTTCGATATCGATATGGCTGCAATTGACAAGCTTATGAGCAGAAGCGCCGACAGCATTACTGTTGCTGCAATCAAAACAAAATCCGGCGATATAGAAATAGAACTTTATACTAAAGAGGCGCCTAAAACTACGGCTAACTTTATAGGCCTCAGCATAGCAGGTTACTATAACGGCGTTATATTCCACCGCATTGCAAAAGGCTACGTGCTGCAGGGAGGCGATCCTACTGGCACTGGCGCCGGTGGATCCAGCATCTACGGCAGCACTTTTGAAGATGAACTTAATCCGAATACACAGAGCTATAAGGAAGGCTACGTGCGCGGCGTTGTTGCAATGGCTAACCGCGGCCCGAACACAAATTCCTCGCAGTTCTTTATCATTCTGGATGATGCCCCGCAGCTGCCGAAAAACTATACTATTTTCGGCCGTGTCATAAAAGGCATGAACGTTGTGGATAAAATTGCATCCGGGCAAATTAAGCCCCAGATGGGCCCCAACGACGGCAGACCTGTAAACCCTGTTGCAATGGAAAAGGTTACAGTAGAAAAAAGATTTAAGAAAGTAAACAGTATATTTGAAACCCGCTGATAAATGGCAAAAACGAAAGTTCCCGTACCGTCTATATATTCAATAGGAAAGTTTCTTAAGAAAGATTCTTTCCTGCCTGTTTACTTTTTCTATGGCGAGGATACCTACAGCATTGAAAACGCTGCAAGAACCGTCGAGAATGCCTTGCAGCCCTTCCTTTCCTCCGACTTCGATAAGGAAGTCTTAAGCGGAAAGGAAAGAACTGTTATGGAAGTAATAGATGCAGCTTCAGCTTTTCCGTTCGGAAGTGAAAAGAAGCTGATGATTGTGAAGGATTTTGATGAATTAAAGGGGGATAAGAAAAAGTTAATCAGCTTTGTAAATAACCCTCCCGCCTTTACAACAATTGTATTTACTAAAAACGGCAATATCTCAAACGTTGAGTCCGAACCTTACTTTACTTTCCTTAAGAGGGGATACCTCTTCGAGGCTAACGAGCTGAAGGGGGGCGAACTTGCTTCCTGGATTGTCAAATATGCAGCCAAAAGGGGCAAGACAATTTCTAATGAAAATGCCGCGCTTCTTGTTGATACGGTCGGGGAAAACAGAAGCCTCATCGAAATGCAGCTCCAGAAGATCTATGCCTACCTCGGCGAGGAAAGGGAAATTACGCGTGAAGTGATATTTAATATCTCTTCGGCCCTGAAAGAGTTTACCATTTTTGACCTTCAGAACGCAATTGGCGCAGGAAATAAGACCAAAGCCCTCGAAACCGCATTTAACCTTCTCGAAAAGGGCAAGGATATACTGATGATTGTAGCTATGCTTACTAGGTACTTTACTGCAATTGCCCAGGTGCCCGAACTTACAAGAAACAATGTGCCCGATAATGAGGCCGCAAGAGTAATCGGAACTCACCCTTATTACTACAAGGACTATAAAAAAGCTGCCATGTATTATAAGGACCAGCGTCTTTTGAGGATTGCTCGTGCACTCTATAAGGCCGATCTGACGGTTAAAACTACTTCCGCGGACCCAAAAACCGTAGTTACAATCCTTCTGGCGGAGATTTTCCAGTAGTTCTTCCGGAAAAATACTCTTTAAAGGGTTTATTGAAATTATAACCTCCGTTATTATATTTTGATTTATAAATTCATTTGCTTAAAATTCCTTACAATATCTGAAACATTTTTTTAATTATTAGAGTATAAATATCATTGGCAACCAATTTATCTGAACTTTCAGACGAAGAACTAATCAGTGAATTCCAGTCGAGCAATAATGTCGAGGCTTTTGAATTGCTGGTTAAGAGATATAAAGATCCGTTGACTAACTTCGTCTACAGATTTGTAGGTGACCGCGACGTCTCTACAGATGTGGTGCAGGATACCATGATACGCTTCTATCTGCACAAAGATTCATATAAATCCTTTGCCAGATTTTCAACCTGGATTTATACAATTGCTACTAATCTGGCCAAAAATGAGCTGAAAAGAAGGAAAAGGAAAAACCTTTTTTCAATTCATAGCGGCGAGGGTGATGAAACAATCGATATTTTGGATAAATCAGCCACACCCGACGTTCTGGCAGACAGTGAGCTTAAAAGCAGGATAATTCAAAAGGCACTTTCAAAAGTTAAGGAAGTTTACCGGGAAGTTGTGATTATGAGGGATATTCAGGACCTCTCCTATGAGGAAATTGCAGAGATTACGGGACTTTCAATTGGAACGGTAAAATCGCGCATTAACCGCGGAAGAGCACAGCTTCAGAAATTATTAAAGCCAATTTATAAAGAGTAACGCCTATGACTAAAAGATACGATATTGAAGATGAAAACCTTAAGGGTGTAATCAAATCACTCAGGGAATTGCCTAAGGTTACCGCTCCTCCGGATTTCGAGATGAATCTGAGAAGGAAGCTTAACAGCCTTAATTCCCATGTGGACCGTAAAAAGCCGTTTTTTACGTTTAATCTGAGGAATGTGCTTATTCCTGCGGGTGCTTTGGCTGCAACTGCTGTGCTTGCTTTCCTGTTAATTGGCCGCCAGGCGCCTGAGGCTGAAAACCCGTTTATGTCAACCCCCGCTGTGCGCACTCAGGCACATAACGAATCCCTGGAAAATGACGGTAAACAGAAACTGCTCATCAGTCCCGGCGATATTTCTTCAACTGACGTGGTGACAAAAAAACATGCCCCTAAAACCCTTAGGGAGCAGAACCAGAAGGTCAATACTCCGGAAAGTAACACCGAACAGGTGGCATCGAATAACGGACTCATTAGAAGATTGAAGGAGCTGAACATGCAGGATGACGGAGGAGGTATCGACAAAAGCCTCCGCGAAAAACCTTCTCCTTATGGAACAGGCCAGTATGGAAATGGTACCAATACGGTTAATTTCGACGGGTTTAACATTTATCAGGAAGGCGACAGAAGCCTCGACCTGCTGCGTGCAAAAATGGATTCTATCAGAAGAGTGATGAAAAACAGAAGATAGAGTTCAAGGTTCGAAGTTTAAAGTTTTTTTAATGCCTCAAAGACAGCATTAAGCTGTTTTTGGGGCTTTTTATTTTCAAGGCTCATTTTTTTTAATTTTTAAATTTTAATTTTTTAATTCTAATAAATTCTTATTTTTAGGCAGGGTTAAGCCGGGTTCTTATAATTCCTTATTTGTGTGCTAAGAAAAAGAGAGTTAACAATGAAAAGAAGCTATTATATAATAGGACTAATCTTCCTGACATTTTTTGTCATTTCACTCCTGACAAATATTCTGGGACCTATTATTCCCGACATCATAAAGAGCTTTAATTTAAGCCTGACGCTTGCGGCATTATTCCCGTTTTCATTTTTTATTGCCTACGGCGTTATGTCAATTCCCTCGGGAATGCTGGTGGATAGATACAAGGAAAAACCTGTTATGGGTGCAGCCTTTATGGTTGCATTTGCAGGGGCTTTTCTTTTTGCCCTTGTGCCCTCATACACCATAGCAATTGTTTCGCTTTTTTTAATTGGCGTTGGAATGGCAATGCTTCAGGTTGCAATTAACCCGCTTCTCAGGGAGGCAGGCGGCGAAGAGCATTTTGCATTTAATTCGGTTTTTGCACAGCTAATATTCGGCCTGGCTTCTTTTTTAAGTCCATATATTTATTCTTATCTCGTAAGAAATATTCACCAGCCCGTTCCCGATAAAAATATTATAGTAACTTCGCTTGAAAAGGTAGTGCCGGCTTCACTGCCGTGGATTTCCCTATACTGGGTTTTTGCATTGGTTTCTGCAGTAATGGTGGTGCTGATGCTTGCTTCCAGGTTCCCTGAAGTTAAAAGGAAAGAAGATGAAGTTGCCGGCGCCTGGGAAACACACAAGAACCTCTTTAAGGAGAAAACCGTAATCTTATATTTTATAGGAATATTTGCCTACGTTGGTACAGAGCAGGGTGTGGCTAACTGGATATCGCAGTTCCTTTATACTTATCACGGCCTCGACCCTCAGACTGCAGGAGCTTCAACAGTTGCCTGGTTCTGGGGCATGCTTACTGCCGGATGCCTTTTAGGAATGCTCTTCCTGAAGTTCTTTGACAGCAGGAAAGTCCTCCTGGGCTTTGTAATATCAGCCATATTCTGGCTTACGGTTGCATTTTTCGGATCAGCTTCCATGGCGCTTATAGCTTTCCCAATGGTCGGCTTTTCAGCTTCGGTAATGTGGTCCATTGTATTTTCACTGGCTTTGAATTCACTGGACAGGAATCACGGCTCGTTCTCCGGAATTCTCTGTACTGCAATTATTGGTGGAGCAGTGGTTCCGCTTGTTATTGGCTGGCTGGGAGACAGGTTCGGACTTAAATTCGGAATGTTTTTCCTTTATCTCACTCTGGGCTACCTTTTCAGCATAGGGCTCTGGGCTAAACCGATAATAACAAATGAAACTATAAGCATGAAGAAAAAGAAAGCTGAAGCTGTTTAAGGAGACTATGGATGAAACTTTTGGGTATAGATCTGGGCGGCACAAATGTCAGGGTCGGACTTGTTGAGGATAACAGCCTCATAAACGTTGTATCCTCACCAATCAGCAAATATTCTGAAGAAAGCGTGATCCTGGGTGAAATTTTTCAGCTCATAGATCAGCTTATGGATAAGGATGTCGCGGGAATAGGAGTAGGTGTTCCGAGCGTAGTGGACACTGAAAAAGGGATCGTATACGACGTTCAGAATATCCCTTCCTGGAAGGAAGTTCACCTGAAGGAAATTTTGGAGAAGAAGTACGGCGCGGCAGTATACGTAAATAATGATGCCAACTGCTTTGCCGCAGGTGAAAAGTATTTCGGAAAGATGAAAAACTACCGCAACGGCGTCGGGATGATAATAGGTACCGGACTCGGAGCCGGAATATTTACAGACGGAAGGATTTATTCGGGCACAAACTGCGGAGCCGGTGAATTCGGTATGATTCCCTATAAAGACAGCATATATGAGATGTACTGCAGCGGTCAGTTTTTCAAAAATGAATTTAATATTTCAGGCGAGGAAGCTTACAGCAGGGCTCTGAAAGGGGATAAAGACGCGCTTAATATGTTCTCGCTTCTGGGCGGGCATATTGGAAACGCTGTAAAGGTTGTGCTTTACACCTATGATCCCGAAATAATTATTCTTGGTGGTTCGGTCAGCAAGTCCTTTGAACTTTTTAAGGAAGGCATGTGGAAAGAAGTAAACAGCTTTGCATACCAGAATTCATTGAAAAAACTTGTAATTGAGACCTCTGAATTAAACCAGGTTTCACTCCTCGGGGCCGCCGCACTGTATTATGATGCGGTCAGCAGGTGAATAAATTTTTACTAAATCTAAATAAAACCCCAATATTATGGATTACGATTTTTTAGTCATTGGCGCGGGTGTTGTCGGCCTTGCACAGGCGGAAATTCTTTCAAGAAACAACAAACGCGTACTTGTAATTGAAAAGGAAAACCGCGCGGGCACTGGCGTTTCCAGCCGGAACAGCGAGGTTATACACGCCGGCATTTATTATCCCCCGGGATCCCTGAAATCCAGACTCTGCATACGCGGAAAAGAGCTCCTTTATGAGTGGTGCCGTAAAAAGAACGTTCCGTACAGAAATACAGGTAAATACATTATTGCCGCAGATGAAAGCGAAATGGAAAAGCTTGAGGGAATAAAACGCAATGCTGCTGAAGCCGGAATGTGGGACCTTAACACGGTTTCCAAAGAGCAGATAAAAAAAGAAGAACCTTATGTTTTCTCTTCAGGCGGGCTTTTTTCCCCTACAACCGGAATAATTTCGGCACACGGTCTTATGGATTCTCTTAAATGCGCATCCGAAGAAAAAGGAGCCGATTTTCTCTTTAATGCCAGAGTTACGGCTTTTTCCAGGAATTCTTCAAACAGCACCTTCCAGGCCCGGATTAAGGACTCTTCAGGCGAAGCAACAGAAATAGAAGTAGGCGGCGTTATAAACTCCGCGGGCCTCTATTCCGACCAGGTTGCTGAACTCTTAGGCGTCAAAAACCCCGAATATAAGCTGAAATTTGTAAAAGGTAACTATTTCCGCTTAAAAGGAAATAAAGAGGTTTTCAGGCACCTGATTTATCCGGTTCCTATGCCGAAACTGCACGGACTGGGTGTCCACGTAACGCTCGACTTAAACGGCGGCGTTCGGTTCGGTCCCGACGTTGAAAAAGAGCCCCTGAAGGAGGAAAAATATTTTGTGGATGAGTCGCGCCAGGGGGAATTCTTTAACGCCATCAAAACCTACTTCCCCTCGGTTCAGTTTGACGACCTGTACCCTGATATGGCTGCCATCAGGCCCCGCCTGGCTGCAGATAAGGATTTTAATGACTTTATAATTCAGGAAGAAACGGTCCATGGACTGCCGGGTGTAATAAACCTTGTAGGAATTGAATCTCCCGGTCTTACGGCATCGATGGCAATTGCAGAGTACGTATTTAGCCATTTTATAGGTTAAACTTTATAAAAAAAGTTTCGATTAATTAATCTATTTTATATCTTATTTGAAAATTTATTAACAATATTGAGCTTTTATGACAGAAATTCAGCCCGGATTTGATACAGATACAAACACAGCGGAAAATAATACTGAAATTCTGCAGATTCCTGTTAAAAAGGAATCCGCTAAGAACAAAAACCGCAAAATGCCAGCCGGAGCTGAATCGGATATTGAAACAGCCGAATTAAGAAAAGAGCTCGAAAAATACCGCAGAATAACCTCAAATATTAATGAATTTCTCTGGTCTGTTTCTTCAGAAAACGGGCTGGAAGACGTCTTCTACACTGAATCCATTAAAATACTGACCGGGTATTCTGCTTCAGAAATAATGAATATGCCGGGACGCGGACTTTCTTTGGTCCATGCCGGCGATGCCTTTGCTGTAAGAAAAAAACTGACCGATTTTGAAAACGACCCGTCCCTTAAAACTCTCAGCCTGCAGTACAGAATAATTGCGAAAAACCAGGAAATCCTCTGGATCAAGGAAAACATCTCCGTTGAACGCGATATGAGCGGCCGCATTGCACGCTGGAATGGAATAGTTTTTAATATCACTGAACTGAAGAAAACCGAAGAGGCTTTAAGGGAGTCGCAGGAAAAGCTGATTCAGCTCAATGAGGCAAAAGACAGGTTTATCTCAATTGTTTCTCACGACCTGAGGGCGCCTTTTACAAGCATACTCGGTTTTGCCGAAATCCTCCTGTTCGAGTCGAGCCTTTCCGAAGTGGAAAAACACGAATACCTGAACTATATTTATGAAGCTTCCCAAAGCCAGCTCCAGCTGGTAAATTACCTGCTCGACTGGTCTCGCCTGCAGACAGGGAGTGTTAAAATTGTACCGCAGCGCCTTAAGGCAATTACGCTTGTTTACAACTGCGTTTCGTCTTTAACGGGCAATGCCATAAGAAAAAATATCGAAATAAAAATAAACGTTCCTGAAAATATCAGTATCCGGGCAGATGAAAAGCTCATGACGCAGGCTGTTACCAATCTTTTAAGCAATGCAATTAAGTTTACAGAAGACAATAAAAAGATTGAAATTACGGTAAACCAATTTAAAAAGGGATTTATCGAGTTTACAGTTAAAGATGAGGGCGTTGGCATTTCTGAAGCCAATAAAAGGAAGATATTCCGTTTCGATCAGAAGTTTTCTTCAGAAGGAACAAAGGGTGAAAAAGGCAGCGGGCTGGGTCTTACCCTTGTAAAGGAAATTGTAGAAAAGCATGGCGGCGACATATGGTTTTACTCAGAGCCCGGCAAGGGAAGTGAATTCCATTTTATTATTCCCGAAGCCCCGAACGTTGTGCTTCTGGTAGAGGATGATCCTCATGTCCGTTCACTCTGGGTGAAATTAGTCAAAAAGACTCTGCCCGATTTTGAAGTTATACAGACCTCAAACGGCTACGAGGCCATAAGCATAATTCAGGAGAAGGTGCCTTCGCTGGTTATAACAGATCATAACATGCCTTTAATGAACGGCATTCAGCTAATTGAATCGATGCGCAAAAGAGATGAAAGCAATAAGATACCTGTAATTGTAGTTGCCGGAACCCTCACCGAAGAGCTGAAGGAAAAATATTACAGGCTTGGAGCTGAATCCGTGCTGGCAAAACCGGTTGATGTAAAAGAGTTTATGGAAGCACTGGCGGTTCTTATCAACTAGCTTTTCACTTCAAATTTCTCCTGGCCGGATTACATTTCTGTTGGAATATTTGTGTATTTGGAATTATATTACCGGATACTCAAATTATTAACAGATCTTCAGTTTTATGGAATATAATTACAAGCCGGAAAATAACGTCAGCCAGACTAAAAGCTGGTTTGCATTATATACCAAACCGCGTCATGAATTTACAGCCGCACAGCACCTGTGTGATGTTTGTATCGAATATTACCTCCCGACAGTAGTAAAAATCAAACAGTGGAGCGACAGGAAAAAGAAAATTGTAGAGCCATTGATTAAAGGCTATATATTCATCCATTCAACTGAGAAAGAAAGAATTACTGCTCTGCAGCAACGAGGGGTTGTAAGCTGTGTATTTTTTAACGGCCGCCCGGCAACAATTCCAAACTGGCAGATAGACAATTTGCGTCTGATGCTTGAGACAGAGTCCGAGTTCCAGATTTCGGATCAGATAGAAGCCGGCACAAAGGTAAAGATTATCTCAGGTCCATTTGAAGGGGTTCATGGAGTTGTTAATGAAACCACCAACGGTAAAGTCCTTTCAATTACAATTGACCTTTTGAAACGGTCCGTCACAGCCATTCTCCCTGCCGAAAGCGTAATAAAAGTAGTAGACGAAGAGCCTGACAATAAAACCAAAGAATTTGAAGAATAAAATATAAATTCTGACTGCGCCCCAATCTCCAACTCCCGAATAGATTTTTCATCCCCTGAATAGCCCCTGCCTTTAGCCCTGCGGTGTATACACAAGTTGGTACCGGTTTTACCTGCATTCAGAAATTAAAAAAGATGCAAAAAGAGCATACAGAATTACGCAGTTACAAAGCCCTCCGCGGATTTGCGCGTCAACTTAACATTATAATGTTGTATGTTTATTTTCAGATGCCGCGGTCAGCGGCATCGTGTCGATAGCCTGGGGTGACCAAATCCTCCGTAGGAGGATGCGGGAGCCCCAGGAAACA
>JBLNAZ010000157.1:0-8267 GCA_050259615.1 Syntrophomonadaceae bacterium
TGCGACAGCGCAGTTGTAAAAGAAATTACTTCAACCGACGGCCACATCTACCAGGTCCCCTGGAAGATCAACCCCATCATGCTGATCTATAACAAAAAAATGTTTGAATCCATAGGAATGAATAATCCTCCCGCTACATTTCAGGAATTCTTTGACGCAGCAAAAAAAATTAAAAGGTACGATAAAAAAGGCGGCTATGTAAACAGATGGATCGGATACAGTGAAGTGCTCGTAACATGGTGGCAGCGGTTCTTCGATTTCTATCCTTTGTACCTCGCGGCCTCAGGAGGAGCCCCGCTTATAAAGGATAATAAAGTGGTATTTAATAATAAATATGCCGTTGAGGTCTTCAGGTTCTTAAAAACTCTGTACGATAACGGCTACTTCCCGCGCGAACGCCTCTCCGCCCGGCGCGACCCCTTCTTAGGTGGAGACATTGCAACGCGCTTTACAGGTCCGTGGGAAATTGTGCACGCGGACCGCTTTAAGCCCGAGGGCTTTGAATACGGCTTCGCGCCGCTTCCTGTGCTCAATGACTCATTAAAAGGGCGTGCTTATACTTATTGTGACCCAAAGAATATTGTAATTTTTAATACGTGCAAAAACCCCAGACTTGCATGGGAGTTTATTAAACTGATGATTACGGGCGAAAACGACCTCCTGATGCTTAAAACAACTACGCAGCTTCCAAGGCGCAAGGACCTGACGGTAAATCCCGGATTCCTGGCGTACTTTAATGAACATCCCAAAATGATGACTTTCGCCAGGCAGTCGAAATATGTCCGGGGCACCGACAGTTCCCCTGTCCTGAAGGAAATTTTTGATGCCATTTCACAGCAGTATGAGGCCTGTGTTGTTTACGGCAAGAAGTCGCCCGAAGAGGCAATAAACGATGCGGCAAAGGCTGCAAACCTGATTATTCTGCAATAAAACTTTATATTATGAAACAGGAAAAGAAAATAGTACCATACCTGATGATTGCGCCTTACGTCGTGCATTTCCTCGTATTTGTGTCATTTCCGGTTATCTTTTCCTTTGTGCTGATGTTCAACCAGTGGAACATAATTTCACCGATGAAGTTTGTAGGGCTTCAGAATTTCTATAAGCTTTTTCAGGACGCTCAGTTTTTCAGGGCCCTCCTTAATACGTTAATATTCCTGGTTATACATATTCCGCTTCAGATTATTACAGCTCTGTTTTTTGCAGTCCTCCTGAACCAGAAAATTAAATTTATAGGTTTTTTCCGTGCGGCATACTTCCTGCCTGTCATCGTTTCAGGCGTGGTGGTTACAATTTTGTGGCAGCAGCTCTACGCGTTTGAAAGCGGGCTTTTTAACCGCGTACTTGCATCAATCGGGCTCAACAAAGTGGGATGGCTTGTAAATCCTAACGTTGCAATGCCTTCAATTGCAATTATGGCTACGTGGAAAAACGTCGGGCTTTATATTGTGCTTTTCCTCGTCGGGCTCCAGACCGTGCCTCAGCAGCTCTATGAAGCTGCCGAACTTGAAGGCGCCGGGGCGTGGCAGAAGTTCCGCTATGTTACTTTTCCCATGATAAACCCTACTGTCTTTCTTGTCCTTGTGCTGTCAACCATAGGGGGATTCTCCCTTTTTATTGAGCCGTATGTTATGACCGACGGCGGTCCTTTGAACTCCACACTCTCAGCTGTACTATACATATACCGCCAGGGATTCTACTATTACCATATGGGCTATGCCGCGGCACTCGGGTTCTTCTTTGCAGCTATTATACTGCTCGTAATTGTGATACAGAGAAGATATATAGAAAAGGAGACGTGATAAAAAATGAAAAGAGGACTGATTTATTTAGTCTTGACAATCGGGGCCGTTGCATTTATATATCCTTTTATCTGGATGCTCTCTGCGTCCCTGGCACCCGAAAAGGAAATCGGCAGCCTGGTGCTCCTGCCCGACACGTTTACTATCAGCAGCTATACGCAGGTGCTGGATAAAATCCCTATTACGCGCTCGCTTTTCAACAGCATTTTTGTTGCGCTTGCAGTTACCTTTGCAGTCATCCTTTTCGGCTCCATGATCGGCTACGCCCTGACGCACCTGGAGTTTAAGGGTAAAAGCCTTATCTTCTATGTCATCATTTTTACAATGACGCTTCCTTTTCAGATTACACTCATTCCGCAATACATACTTATGGTTAAGTTCCACTGGGTGGATACATACCTGGCGCTTATAGTCCCTTATGCAATAAACGGACTTTCAATAATAATGTTCCAGCAGTACTTCAAGTCCATACCGCGCGATATGATTGATGCGGCCCGCATAGACGGATGCGGTGAGTTCAGAATACTGTTTCAGATCCTCTGGCCTAATTCTGTTCCTGCAATTATTACTGTCGGCATTTTAACTTTCATGGGCGCCTGGAATGAAGTCCTCTGGCCCATAATCGTAATCAGGAATCAGGATTTAATGACTATGCCGCAGCTTATAACGCTTTTTGCCGTGGGCGGACGTGCAGAGTCGCAGCTGGGTGTAAAGCTTGCCGCAGCAGTGATGCTTGCAGTACCTATAGTTGTAGCCTATGCCTTCTTCCAGAAATATTTCATTCAGAGCATGGCTTCTTCAGGCATGAAAGAATAGGACAATTAAAAATTAAAAAGTAGAAAGTAGAAAGTAGAAGAAAAATAAAAATAATAAAACTCAACATTCAACATTCATAATTCATAATTCAACATTAATGAAAGACATGATAAATCATACAAAAATAGAACTGACCCCTGATCCGTCAAGGGTTCTTATGCAGCCTTTTTATCCCGGAAGTGAAAAGAGGGTTAAGAATGTGCTAAACAGAATACTGAATCTGGATGAAAAGAGAGCAGCGGAACTGGAAGAGAAGGTGATGTCGGGCTTTTCCGGACGGCACAGGAACACTCCTGAGATTTTTGAAAATAATTTTAAGCTGGTCGGGAAATATCTTGACCGCGCTGTTACCCCTCAAAGAAGACAGCTCATCGGAGCGTACTTTTCAAAGGAGTATTCAATTGAATCGGCGGCACTCTTTAACCCTTCCATTGTCCCGCATCCGGAGGACCCCGCGGGAGGCAGATTTATCATGAGCCTGAGGGCAACGGGGGAAGGACACATCTCTTCAATTGAATTCAGGGAGGGGAGAGTGGATAAAGACGAGGTGACCCTCGAGCCATATTCAAAGTTTCTTGATGCAGGTGAACTCGTAAGTGAAAGTAATGAAGATAGCTATGAGATCATGTTTAACGACGATGTGCCGGTCCCGGAACGGGTGCTTTTCCCGTACCTCGACAGCGAGTCCCACGGAATGGAAGATGCCCGCTTTGTTAGGTTTGAAAATGAAAATGCTGCTCCGGTTTATTATGCAACTTACACGGCTTACGACGGGCATAAGACTTCAATAGGCTTTATTGAAACTAAGGACTTCAGGCAGTTTAAGATAAGCCGCCTTATGGGCGACGAGGTAAGGGATAAGGGTATGGCGCTGTTCCCCAAAAAAGTCGGCGGACGCTATATGATGATCTCCCGGCAGGACGGCGAGAACCTCTATATTATGGATTCGGATAAGATTGACACGTGGAATAAAAAGAGCCTCCTCAAGGTCCCGGTGTTTGACTGGGAATTCGTGCAGCTTGGCAACTGCGGCTCTCCCCTGGAAACAAAAGCCGGATGGCTCCTTTTAACGCACAGCGTGGGACCTGTAAGAACGTACGTAATGTCTGCAGTGCTGCTGGACTTGAATGACCCTTCAAAAGTAACCGGGTATCTTCCCGAAGCACTTATCTACCCGACGGATAAAACCCGCGAAGGCTATGTGCCAAACGTCGTTTATTCATGCGGCTCTATGCTCCATGAAGGAAGGCTTATTATTCCCTATGCAATGGCAGACTCGGCCTCGGGTGTTGCAATTGTTGATGTTGATGAGCTGCTGAACCGTTTCATCAGAGTCAGTTAACATAGTTAAACTTATTTTCCAGGCGCCTTGGTCGCGCCTGTAATTTTGAAACAGAGGTAATAAATCATGGAAATACAAAAAAGCGGGCTGAATCCTATACTTACAAAGGAAAGTGTACCTTTCCGTGTAAACAGCATTTTTAACGCTGGAGCCGTAAAATTTAAAGACGACTACCTTCTCCTCTGCCGCATAGAGATGCCCGACGGCAGGTCGTCTTTTGTACTCGCAAGAAGTAAAGATGGAAAGAACTTTAAGGTGGATAAAGCCCCATGCCTCAGACCTGAAGACCACGGGGAATTCTATGAGTTCGTTGAGTGGGGAATTGAAGACCCCAGGATTACACAAATTAAGGATAAGTATTACATAACCTATACGGGATATTCCAACTATATGCCCCTTGTAATGCTGGCTGTTACTTCTAACTTTAAAAAATTTGATATCATAGGGCCCATAACGGAACCTTCAAATAAGGACTGCACGCTTTTCCCCGAAAAGATCAAGGGCGACTACTGGAAAATGGACAGGCCTTCAAATGAATCGAGAAATTATATATGGCTAAGTAAAAGTCCCGACCTCAGGCACTGGGGAGGATTCAAATTCCTTCTGGGCCCGACGCCCGGAACCTGGCAGGCCGATAAAGTAGGCGGCTCAACTCCTCCGGTCAGAACAAAACAGGGCTGGCTTTTGCTCTATCACGGCGTAAGGGGATTCGGCATCAGCAATATTTATAAGGCCAGCGTTATGCTGCTCGACCTTAAGGAACCCTGGAAAATTATTGGCAAAAGCCCTGAACCCATACTTATGCCCGAGCACGACTATGAAAGGGTGGGGGACGTGCAGAATGTTGTATTTACTAACGGCTGGGTGGTTGAAGAAAACGGGGATGTTAAGATCTATTACTCCGGAGCCGATTCAAATATCTGCCTTGCTACTACAACCGTGGATTATTTAATTTCATTATGCAGGTAAGCTATTCAAAGCATTAAAACAGCAGCCGGAGCTAAAGTATGTTTTTAAGATTTACATCTGTGCTACTTATATTTTTTTCTTCCTCCTGCTTTGCCGGACCCGGATTTATCCCCGATGAAGTGGATACCAGCATTGTCAATACACAGCACCTGGACCATCTTTATGAAAAGATAACAGTGGACGGCAAAGACATGGCTATAATCCATATATATGCCGAAGCACCCGAGTATAACTGGACGGAAGCCAAAGGAGAGGGCATTGCATGCGTTGATGATGTGGCGCGCGCTGCCATTTTCTACCTCAGGTATTTCAACGTTACAAATAACGCCGCCCACCTGATAAGAACAAAGCTGCTCTACGAATTCCTGTTTTATATGCAGGCGGAAAACGGACTCTTCTATAACTTCATAAATAAGGACTTTTCCATAAATAAGGAAGGCAGCAACAGCAAGCCTCTGGCTAACTGGTGGAGCTGGCGGGCACTGTGGGCAATGGGCGAGGCATATAAGTACTTCTATGAAAAGGACAAGGATTTTTCTTTGCGCCTTCAGAACAGCCTCGCAAAGGGATTTGCTTCCATTAAGGATTTCATAAGCCTTTACCCTAAAAAAACAGAAGTCAAAGGATTCCGCCTTCCTACGTGGCTTCCTTACAAGTACGCTTCCGATCAGGCGGCGGTGCTCTTAATGGCTCTTAACCCTTTTTACCAGGTCAGTAAAGATACAATTGTCAGGCACTATATAGAGGACCTCTCTGCAGGAATTATTCTCATGCAGGCGGGGGATTCTGCAAGCTTTCCTTATGGCGCATACCTCAGCTGGGAGAATACGTGGCATGCATGGGGCGCCAATCAGCCCGAGGCAATCCTCATTTCCGCAGATGCATTGAAAAGCAGGGAATATGAGAACAGCGCCAAACTGGCAGTTGACCATTTTTATGACTTTCTGATTAAAAAAAACTACCTGAATGAGTTTACAGTAGTAAACAACACAAGTGAAAATATGTCGCAGTTCCCGCAGATTGCCTATGGAATAAATCCTATGGTTTCAGCATGCCTTCAGGCTGCAAAGGTTTTTAATGATCCTTCCTATTCGGAAAAGGGAGCTAAAATTGCCTGCTGGTTACTGGGCCAGAATGCCGCGGGAAAAGCAATGTACGACGCCAAAACGGGAAGAGGTTACGACGGGATAGTTTCTGAAGATAAGGTAAATTATAACTCCGGCGCCGAATCTACAATTGAAGCCCTCATGGCGCTCCTTGCCGTTGAAGCAAACCCGCAGGCCAGAAAAGTGCTTATGGAATACTTTAGCGAAAGCGGGAAAAAGAAATAAAGGGGAATTTTATAAAACCTTAATTTTATGTTTTATGGGGGCGGAACGTGCGAAAAAGAATTGTTCTTTTGGGAATCTTACTGATATTATCATTAATTGCAGACAAACCTATGTTTTCTCAGCAGATATCTGTTAGCCGTATAGACCAGATGCCTAACATCCCGGCACCCTACGAGATGCGCAACTGGAAGAGTGTGGCACTGGGATACGACTCTCTTGTATTTAACCTTAATGCAAAGGGTGACTATCTTCCGCTTATTTTTATAAATAATAACACGGTTAATTATCCCGCGCATCCAAGCTTCGGGCTCCATACGGTTGTAGGAACGCCTAACCCTAATAACGGCGAGGCTATAAATGTTTTGCCTGCCGTAATTGGGGCCTCTCTTGCGGGAGTGGATAAAAGCAGCCAGAACGGCAATAACTGGGTTTTGATGTGCGAGGAATATTTTAACCGCCGCCCTGAAGAAGACGTCTACCTTAACAGCCCTAATTCAACCAGCGGCGACGACTGGTGGTATGAAACGATGCCTAACGTCTTCTTCTATCAGCTATATAGCATGTATCCCCATACGGGCGACTTTAAGAACCAGTTCACCACCGTTGCCAATAGGTGGCTTCAGGCAGTTAATGCCATGGGAGGCAGCACCAGCCCCTGGCACATTCCGAATATGAACTACCGCGCATTCAGCCTCTCAACCATGAAGCCGAATACACAGGGCGTAATTGAACCTGAAGCCGCAGGCGCAATTGGCTGGATCCTTTATATGGCGTACACTGAAACAGGAGATGAAAAGTACAGAATCGGCGCCGAACAGTCGCTGGAATTCTTAAACAGCCTTTCCTCAAACCCAGCCTATGAACTTCAGCTTTCATACGGAGCATATATTTCAGCAAGAATGAATGCCGAGCTTGGTACAAACTATAATATGCAGAAGATTGTAAACTGGTGCTTTGACGTGGGACCTTTAAGAAGCTGGGGCTCAATTCTGGGTAACTGGGGAGGCTACGACGTAAGCGGACTTATTGGTGAAGTCTACCAGGCGGGCTACTACTACGCATTCTTAATGAACTGCTTTGAACAGGCCGGGGCGCTCGTTCCAATGGTTAGATACGACAAGCGCTTTGCACGCGCAATAGGCAAGTGGATGCTTAACGTTTCAAACGCCGCAAGACTCTTCTACCCCAAATACCTGCCGGCTGAAAATCAGGACAGCTACGCCTGGGCACAGCAGTACGATCCCAATTCATACATTGCCCATGAGGCCATACGCCAGACTGTAAACGGCAAAACTCCTTTTGCCACGGGCGATGCAATTTCAGGCGGCTGGGGTAAAACCACGCTTTCTCTTTACAGCTCTTCTCACGTCGGAATCTTCGGCGGAATAATAGATACAACCAACGTTGAAAAAATACTCAGGCTCGACCTCCTTAAAACGGACTATTTCCATAAGACGGCCTATCCATCTTATCTGTATTTTAATCCCTACAGCTCAGACCAGGCAGTTGTGATGGATCTTGGAAGCGGGAGCCACGATATATATGACGCTGTTTCAGGAACCTTTATTAAAAAAGGCGTATCAGGTAGCACTGAAGTCACCATTCCGGCCGATGCCGCAATAATTGCAGTTATAACTCCGGCTGGCGGCGCGGTAACTTATGACGGCGACAAAATGCTCGTAAGCGGCGTTGTGGTCGACTATCAGTCGGGCCACCTCACGGGACAATACCCTCCAAGGATAAAAAGCCTTTCTTCAACTACACCTAAAGTAGTCACAGGCGGCAGCGCAAATATTTACTGCACGGCTGAGGATAAAAATACTGGCGACACTCTTTCATTTAAATGGACCTCTTCGGGCGGGACAATCTCCGGCACCGGCGCATCTGTCAAATGGACGGCCCCTGACTCACTATTGGGAACGTTCTCAATTTCCTGCATTGTAACCGATACAAAAGGAATGAGCGACACTGCAGGCGTTACAATTGAAGCGGTAAAGCGCCTTAATA
>JBLNAZ010000158.1:0-12052 GCA_050259615.1 Syntrophomonadaceae bacterium
GAGGAAGAAAAACAGATAAATTTATTCTATTAGTATTGATTCTCAAAACAAAATATTTTATTTTTACACAGACTAAATCTAAATAACGAAAAACACACGCAGTGAAAGCAGAAGCCGAAGAAAAATTCCGGGAATTCCTGAAAAACGGGAAAAACCGCATCACGCCTGAAAGATTTGAGGTATTAAACGCCGCCCTGGATTATCAGGGGCATTTTGGGGCAGACGACCTCTACATAGCCATGAAAAACATGAACTCCAGCGTCTCCAGAGCTACTGTTTACAATACAGTTGAGCTCCTCGAGCAGTGCCAGCTTATATCCAAAAGAAATTTTGGCGACAACATGAACCGTTATGAAAGCAGTTTCGGTAAAACGAACCACGAGCATCTTGTATGCACCAGCTGCGGAAGGATCATTGAATTTAACGCACCCAAACTTAATGCCATCATTAACGAAGTCTGCAAAGAAGAAGGCTTTGAGATGGCACACTACACATTTAATATTTTTGGCAAATGCTCTAAAAAAAATTGCAGTAAAAAAGATGAATGATACATTAGATAAGGCTAAAAAGGGCACTTACATTACAGTGCTCTCACTCCCCCAGGGGCTGCTTAAAGTACAGCTCATAAGGCTTGGAATTACCGAAGGATCGAAGGTTTACTGCCTCGAACGCCTGCCCGGAGGGACTATAGTTCTGCAGAAAAGCAGGCAGGAGATTGCCATAGGATATGATCTGGCTAAGAAAATTAAAATTGCTTAAGTAAACCGTAGAACAAAATGAAATCAGATACTATTATAAATAAATCCCACAATGATTGTCATCCTCATTTAGATGTAAAGGAAGTTTTGGGTACTTCCACGGGTGCAAACAAGGTTGTATTGGCGGGAAATCCAAACGTAGGTAAATCCCTTTTCTTTAATTATTTAAGCGGGATGTACGTAGACGTATCAAATTTTCCCGGCACCACGATTTCCATTACGAAGGGTAATTACAAAGATTTCGAGATATTTGATACTCCGGGTGTTTACGGGGTTTCATCTTTTAATGATGAAGAAAAAGTTGCCAGGGACATCATACTTTCAGGGGATATTATACTTAACGTTGTAAACGCACTGCATCTTGAACGCGATCTTTTTCTTACCATGCAGCTGATTGAAATGGGGAAAAAGGTTACCGTATTCTTAAATTTCAGCGACGAGGTTAAGAAAAGAAAGCTTAAGATTGACGTAAAACGCCTCTCAGAGCTTTTGGGAGTTGAGGTAATTGAGACTTCGGCTTTAACCAAGGCAGGCTTTGACAAGCTTGAATATGCAATTCAGAGTGCACGCGAGGGAAACCAGTCACCTGAACTTCATCACCTTTTGCATAACACACTTGATCGTGTGGGTACTCAGGCTGAAGCGCTTATAATACTTGAAGGCGACGAAATAATTGCAGAAAAGCACGGTATTCCTCCGGGAACAGCTGACCAGAGGGAAGCCATTTACATCAGCCGCCGTAACTCAGTCAATGAAATAGTAAGCGAAGTTGAGTTCGAAGATTCAAAGAAAGGTGAATTTTTCAACAAACTGGGCAGAATGTCTGTTAACCCTGTTACAGGCCTACCAATTCTTGCTGTTGCACTTGTGCTTATTTACTTCTTTATAGGCGACTTTGTATCGCAGAGAGTAGTCAAATATACAGAAACCACACTTGGCAAAGGTGAATTCGAGTATCATGTAAAGTCCTTTGTAGGCAAGTACACTCCGGTAGACATTAAGGTGGATATTCAGGATGACAATGGAAATACGGTTTCCACAAAAGATTTCAATTTCCCGGACGGACTTAACCGTGATTCGCAAAAAGCAGCAGAGTTTAAGAGGGTCTCAACGCCTCACGGCACAAGCACATCATTTAAATTTCAGAACCCCTTCGTCAGGCTTTTCTTTGGTGAGTTCGGCATAATTACAATGACCGTCACCTATCTTTTATTTCTGCTTCTGCCGCTTGTTGCGGCATTCTACTTTGTAATGGCTATGCTGGAAGATTCAGGGTATCTGCCCCGCCTGGCGACCATGCTGGACAGGTCTCTAAACAAGCTGGGCTTAAACGGTAGGGCTGTTATTCCCCTTATACTCGGCTTTGGATGCGTAACAATGGCAACTATTACAACAAGACTTTTAGGAACAGAAAGAGAAAAGACAATTGTAACAGCCATTCTGCAGTTTGTCATCCCCTGCTCGGCTCAGCTTGCAGTTATTGCCGTTTTAATGAGCATGGCAGGAGCCCTGCCCTTTACAATTTATGTAATTACAATATTAACCGTCCTTATAGTTCTTTCAACCCTGCTGAACAGATTTTTGCCTGGTGAAAGCTCCCCTTTACTTATAGATCTTCCCGCAATGAGGCTTCCGAGGCTGGATAATATTTTTAAGAAGATGTTCTACAGGACCTACGGCTTTATGAAGGAAGCCAGTTTCTGGTTCTTTGTTGGAGCACTGGCTGTTGGAATTATGGAGCTCACAGGACTTCTGACGGTTTGGCAGGACATACTTGAGCCCTTTACCACAATGTGGCTTAAGCTTCCCAAAGAGGCAGCTAATGCATTTGTAATGGGAATGGTAAGAAGGGACTTCGGGGCGGCAGGACTTTTCCACCTTGCTTTAAGCCCGATGCAGATAACGGTGGCAATAACAACAATTACACTGTTCGTTCCCTGCATTGCCTCATTTGTAATAATGTTAAAAGAAAGAGGCTGGAAACAGGGAATGCTAATATGGAGCGGCACCTGGATCTTCGCATTCCTTATTGGAGGCATAATAGCCCAGATATTTGTTTAGCAAAGTTTTTTTTAGGCCCAGGCTGTCAAAACCTGGCTTGGATTACTCCGAATAAAACAAACTTGCCTCTGAATAGATTTGATTTTCAGCATGGGCGTGCGCCTAGGGAAGAGAATTTAACTTTTGATTTCCCTTATATCCCGTATCTTCCAGAAGATCCGGGGCCTGGGCCGCCTGTTTGCATAACTTATCGCACATTTCGTTTTCCGTGTGGCCCGCGTGGCCTCTTACCCATTTAAACTCAACTTCATGGTAAGAAACAAGGTCCAGGAGCTTTTCCCAGAGGTCCACGTTTTCGGCTTTCTCGGTTTTATTCCGCATCCACCCTTTGGCTTTCCATTTTTTGGCCCAGCCCTTCATTACTCCGTTTACAAGGTATTGAGAGTCGGTATACAAGGTAACGCGGCAGCGTTCTTTAAGAGCGCTGAGGCCCGTAATGGCGGCCATAATTTCCATGCGGTTATTGGTAGTCAGCTTGAAGCCCTGTGAGAACTCACGCCTTCTGTCCTTAAATTCCACTATTGCAGCATAGCCGCCGGGGCCGGGATTTCCAAGGCTTCCGCCATCGGTAAAAATTGTAATGTGTTTTAATTCTGCCATAAAAATTCTATTAGTCACAAAAAAAAACAAAGCCGGCGTTGTACGCCGGCTTTAATAATAACTGCTAATTTTTAATTACTAGCTTTTACTGATATCCGTAAGCGGAACTGAAGTATGCCTCATGGAGTGAACCTTATTGGCTACTGGGATTACGATCTCCCTTTTAACAGCCTTTTCAAATTCCTCTCTGAACCTTGTAATCATGAATTTAACAGGCCATGCAGCAGCATCACCCAGTGCGCAGACCGTATTGCCCTCAATATTCTTAGCTACGTCAACAAGCAGGTCCAGGTCAGATGGTGTTCCCTGTCCCCTTGCAATTCTGTTCAGTGTCTTAAGCATCCAGCCTGTACCTTCACGGCAGGGTGTACACTGGCCGCAGCTTTCATGGTAATAGAACTTAGAAATTCTTGCCAGCACTCTTACGAGGTCTGTATCCTCATCCATTACTATAACGCCGCCCGTACCGATAGCCGATCCTGCAGCCTTAAGGCTTTCAGCGTCCATTTTAACGCCTTCCAGCTGGTCGCCTCTTAAAGGAGGCATTGAAGATCCGCCCGGTATAACGCATTTAATTTTCTTATTGCCCGGAACGCCGCCGGCATACTTATAGATCAGGTCTGTCAGAAGCACTCCTGAAGGAAGTTCATAAACGCCGGGATTATTGACGTGACCGCTTACGCCGAAAAGGAGTGTACCAGGGTGGCGCGGCTCTCCGATCTTAGAGAACCATTCCCAGCCGTTTTTAATAATAGACGGGATATTGGAAATTGTTTCAACATTATTGATTGTTGTAGGGCATCCCCAGAGGCCGTTCTGAGCCGGGAAAGGAGGTTTCACTCTGGGATATGGGCGCTTGCCTTCTATAGAATTCATGAGTGAGGATTCCTCGCCGCATATATAGGCGCCCGCACCCTTATGGACATAAATATTGCATTCGTAAGTTGTACCGAAGGTTTCCTTCATCTTTTGGCCGACAAACCCCATTTCGTAGGCGTCGTCCAAAGCCTTCTGCACCATCTGTATCCAGTTATGATATTCACCCCTGATATAGATATAAGCCGACTTTGCCTGGATTGCATAGCATGCTATTAAAGCGCCTTCAATCAGGGCATGCGGGTTAAACTCAAATATCTGGCGGTCCTTGAAAGATCCCGGTTCGCTTTCATCTCCGTTAATGCAGAGATACTTTGGCTTATCGGTAGTCTTGGGCATGAAGCTCCATTTGAGGCCCGTAAGGAATGCAGCACCGCCGCGGCCTCGGAGGCCCGACTTTTTGACTTCATCGATCACCTCATCGGGGCTCATACTGTAAGCTTTCCTTACAGTTTCATATCCGCCGTGTTCTCTATATACATCTATCTTGTGATAGCTGGGTATGTCCAGTAATAAAATTTTTTCCATTCGATTCTATTATTTTAAGGAATCCAAGATTTCAGTTAATTTTTCTTTAGTCAGGTTTTCATGGTAGTCGTCGTTAACTGCCAGCATCGGGGCAGTTCCGCATGAGCCCATGCATTCGACCTCTTCAATAGAGAATTTACCATCAGGAGTAAGGCCGTTGACCTCGATGCCGAGTTTTTTAACCACCTCATCGAGCATTTCATAACCGCCTCTAAGCATGCAGGAAACATTTGTACAGACCTGCACATGGTACTTCCCTACGGGATTAGTGTGGTACATGGTATAGAAGGTGGCAACGCCCAGCACGTCAACTGTATTGATTCCGAGCAGTTGTGCAACCTCGTCCATTACTTCCTTAGTAATGTATCCGTTCTGTTCCTGTGCAATATAAAGCACAGGCATAACGGCGGCTTTTGAAGCAGGATATTTCTTCCTTACGGCTTCAATTTTCGCCAGATTTTCTTCTGTAAACTTAAAGTCCATTTATTTTCAGTCAAAAAGTAAATATTACGGATTAATTATTAAGCCGAAAACGGCTTATTTATCAGCTTCACCCATCACAGGATCTATGCTTCCGATAATTGCAACAACGTCTGAGATCATGTTGCCCTTAATTAAAGTCGGAAGAGCCTGGATGTTGCAGAACGAGGGTGAGCGGATCTTAAACCTCCAGGGAGAACCCTTTCCGTTACTTACAATATAAAAACCGAGTTCACCTTTCGGGTTTTCAACTGCGGAGTAAACTTCCCCTACGGGAGGATTCATGCCGAAGTTTACAATCATAAAGTCGTGAATCAGCTCTTCCATTTTCGAATAAATTTCAGTCTTAAAAGGAAGAACCTTTTTCGGGCTATTAGCCCTCAGTTCGCCCTGCGGCATTTTCTGAAGGATCTGGCGCACAATCTTTGTGCTTTCCCTCACCTCTTCTACTCTGACGAAGTAGCGGGCCAGACAGTCGCCCTCTGTATAAACGGGGACCTTAAAGTCCATTTCGTCATAGAAGAGGTACGGGTTTGAGCGCCTGATATCGTGTTCAACGCCTGAGCCTCTTAAGGTTGGGCCTGTAACGCCGAGTTTTATGGCATTTTCTCTGGAAAGGATGCCAATACCTTCAAGGCGGTCGATAAATATTCTGTTTGTATTGAGAATATTTTCCATTTCATCGACAGCAGGGTCAAAGTTATCGATAAAGTTCCTGATCATTGCGAGGGCTTCGTCGGTAACATCTGCTGCAACGCCGCCTATGCGTGTATAGCTGGTAGTAAATCTGGCGCCTGCAACGAGGTCGTAAAAATCCTGTATTTTTTCCCTCTCCCTGAAAGCCCACAAAAGAACAGTAAGAGCGCCCACGTCCATAGCAAATGTTCCTATTGCAATCAGATGTCCTGCTATACGTGAAAGCTCAGCCATAAGCATTCTGATATACTGGGCGCGTTTAGGGACTTCAATTCCGGCGAGTTTTTCCACAGCCAGGACGTAAGCCACGTTGTTGCACATGGTTGACGTATAGTCGAGTCTGTCTGTATGGGGGATATATTCCATATAAGACATATTCTCGGCCAGTTTTTCATAGCCGCGGTGTAGGTATCCAAGTTCAGGCACGCAGGCCATAACAGTTTCGCCGTCCAGTCTTAACAAAAGGCGCAGAACCCCGTGAGTAGCCGGGTGCTGGGGGCCCATGTTGAGGATCATTTCATTTTCAAGGGCATCATCGATACTGATATCAGTATCTGCCATGAGGGCCTGCAAAATCTGGGAATTGGTTTCGTCTTTAAGTATTCTATTGTCCATAATCTTATTTCTTTGGTAATGGTATTGAGCCCGGTATACCCAAAAGAGGAAATTCCTTTCTTAATGGGTGATATTCAAAATCTTCCGGCATATAAACACGCCTGAGGTCGGGGTGATCAGTGAACTTAATTCCGAACATATCGAAAGTTTCCCTTTCATACCAGTTGGCAGAAGGCCAAAGGAAGGAAACACTCGCAGCGGTTTCACCTTCCAGATTTACTTTTAATCTGAGTCTGAATTTATTCTTCAGGGAATATATATGATAGACCATAGTAAATCTGTTTCTGCGTTTAGCCCAGTCAATGGCTGTAACATCCTCGCACATAATGAATTCCAGATCGGCGTCCTCTTTGAGTAATTTGCAGGCATCGAGGAACTTTTCCGGACTGATTATAAGGCATAAGTCGCCGCGGAAATCTGTTACGTCAAGGACGGCACCTTTCAGTGTGCCATTAAGTTTTTCAATAATTACTTCTTTTAATTCCATATTTTTACAAAGTAAGGCGAAAAAATTCTAAGAAAAATTCTAAATTAGCCGGCGGAAGCATGGTTCCACAACCGGGGCTTATTGTTTTGAAAATCCCATTTCCAGGAGCGGTTTATCCTGATAATCTCTGCCGCGCGTTTTAGAGATAATATCCTGAACTTCGATGAGAGCATTTATCAGGTTTTCAGGACGCGGAGGGCATCCGGCAGTATAAACATCAACAGGCAGGAACTGGTCTATTCCCTGCACGACTGAATAAGTACGGTACATGCCGCCGGTGGAAGTGCATGCGCCCATTGCAATCACCCATTTCGGGTCGGGCATCTGGTCGTAAATTTTCTTTACCACCTTGGCCATTTTGTATGTAACCGTTCCGGCAACAATCATAAGGTCCGACTGCCTTGGAGAGAACCTCATTACCTCGCTTCCGAAGCGGGAGAGGTCGTATTTAGGATCGACTGCGGCCATCATTTCGATAGCACAGCATGAAATACCCATAGGCATAGGCCACACAGAATTTTTTCTAGCCCATGCAATAACAGCATCTATTGTTGTAGTAATAAAACCATCTGAAGTCAGTTTGGCTTCTAATCCCATTTGAGTCCGCCTTTTTTATAGACATATAAATAACCAAGTTCCAGCACCACAAGAAATATCAGCATCGGAACGAGTGCAGAGATTCCATTTTCACCCAGAAGCTTCTTAAATTCGACAGCCCATGGATAAACGAATATCACTTCGATATCAAAGATTATAAAGAGCATGGCTACAAGGTAATACTTAATTGATATTCTCTCTCTCACGCTCCCAACCGGTTTCATACCGCTTTCATAGGTGCTTAACTTCTCAGAATCGGGCCTCTGGGGGCCAAAAAGCTTGGAAGAAGCGATGACAGCGACACTAAAAACCACGGCAAAACCGATAACAAGAAATATTGGTATGTATTGTTCTATCATTACTAATTAGATTTTATTGTTAAGTGTCAAATTTATCTAATTTATCAAATAATGTCAATTTTAATCAGCCGTCATTAGATCCAATTCGGGGAAAAATTAGAGGCCATGAAATTAAGAAATGGAATCAGAAAATGAAATGATTTTTCGGATATTTTGAGTTTAGAGGCTTTGAAACAATAGAAAAGCTGCCCTCTTTCAGGGGCAGCTTAAGAGTAGTATTTATATTAATGCTATTTTGCTTAGGAATTTCTATTTATACTCTTTATAAGTTTTCATGATGTAGTCAGCTATTGCCTCAACTTCCTTGGGTTTTAAGCCCTGGTTCGGCATTTGAGGAAATGCCGGGTTCTTCTTGGTAGGGTTCGATATAAATGCTACGAGCTGGTCGCGGTGCCCTTCATACTTTGGAAGCACATTCTTATAGGCAGGACCCACGAGCACCCTGTCGAATCTGTGGCATGCAGAACACCTGCCGTCAAAGATATCCTTTCCGCTTATTGCGGGCCCCTTGCCGGCTTTTTCCATCTTTTCTTTTACAATTGCGTCGTAATTTGCAGCCAGAGCCAGTTCCTGGCTTTGTGTGGCATAGCTGAATGATACCTGATCGTTGACGGTAAAAAGTACAAAAAATATGAGAAGAAGAAAGAATATTTGTCCGCTGTAGTTTGCCCCGGTCTGTTTTATCATCATGTAGTAAAAGTGTCCAAGGGCAAAAAGAACAATCAGTATTAAGAGCGACAGGGCAAAGGATGAATCTGAAACCGCTCCATGCGGAATTACAAAAAGGCTGATGAGAATAAAGACCGGCAGCACAATGACAGCCCATACGCCTGAGATGAGGCTGAACTTCTCAATTGAATTTGCATACTCGTCGTTTTCTTCCCCTAAAGGCTTTTTCCATGAGAAATAATAAAACAATATGGCGCCGCTTGTTACAGCAACAGCTGCAATAAGGAAAAATATATACTTATAAACTGCAGACATGGAGAATATTATGCTAAACAAAGAATAATTACGCCCCCACATTTCAGGTTCATAAGAAAGCTGAATGGCTGCAATAATTATATAGGATGAAATAAAAAGCAGAACGACTCCACAGATGCCGGAGCGCCTTTCGACTTTAAGGTTCGATTTCTTAAAAACTTCAAGCTCATTCGTCCCTTCCTGGAGGTCCGCAGGAACTCCTTCCGGGACTCTGCCGGCCGCCGTTCTTAAAAGCCAGTCCAGATTGAACGTGTATTTGTAGGAATAAATCAGTATAACTGCAGGCACAAAGATGAGTCCCGCAATAAACACAAATGATACGACCCCCATTTTAGATTCATGCAGGAGCTGTGAATAAATCAGAATAAGACTTGCAATTGGAATTATTCCAAGCACAAGAGCTATACTTTTTGTAAAGGTTACTATATCAATAAGATCTTTAGAAAAGCGGATGTAATTTTCGTTTCCTTTTTTTCTTCCAATTAGATTAAAGGCAACAGAATAAAGAGATATCCCTTTAAGAAATGCCAGATACGGCAGAAACAGTACCAGGGCGAGCACCAGTATGTATCTGAGCAGTGTCAGATTTTCTGCCGATTGGGGTATCACCAGCCTGTTCAGAAATTCCATAATAGATCATCCTGTATTAAAAGTTGAAAAGCTTATTTATGGAAAGAAGTATCACAACCAAAAGAACATAAATATTAATTTCCCTGAAGGCGAATCTGTAAGTCATCTTCTCAAAACTATGAATAATAAGTTTTCGCGAATCCCAGACGAGCCATACCCCGGCGAGGATAAGCAGAATGTTTATAACAGGGTTTTTGACCACGCCAAAGAGCGCAATAAAAAGGCAGCTTACGGCAAGGGCTACAATCCAGACAAATGTAATTCTTGTAAGCTGTCTCGTACTGAACAGACTCGTAAGAACAGGGAATCCGGCCTTTTCATAATCCTTTTCATATATCATCAGCAGGAGCCAGAAATGAGGGACCTGCCAGATAAAAAAGAACAGAGCAACGGCAAGGATTTCAGGGTTCATCATCATTCCGCCGGCTGCAACGTAGCCCATTACGGGCGGAATTGAACCGATCAAAGCGCCCGGCACTACAGCCAGTGCAGTTACTTTCTTTAATGGCGTATAAAAAGCATTGTACCAGGCAAGCGCCAGAAGCCCCAGGACTACTACAGTTAAGTTGCCTGAGAGATAGAGAATAAGAAGTCCCGCAGCTGAAAACAGTATTACAACCATTAGGGCCGCAGATGGTTTAATGGCGCCGGAAGGTATTGGCCTCATTTTTGTGCGGCTCATTAAGGCATCTGTATTTCTTTCCTGGTAGTGGTTCATTGCAGAAGAACCGCATGCAAGAAGAAACACGCCAAGCGTAACAAAAAACAGCTGCCAGTTTACTTTTCCCGAAGCAAGTATAAACCCTACCGAAGTTGATACTGCTACAAAAAGTGTAATACGGACTTTACCTAATTCCAGTAATATTGGGATAATTCCTTTTTTGTTTAAATATTTATTCAAAAGAACCGGCTTTCTTTTTTTAAACTGACTTTGAATTATAGCTGAACTGTCGGATTTATTTTAGCGCATAACTTTTATAAGTAACACTTTTATTACTTCGGCTGATTCGCCCCGCCCCCCTGCTGCTGGGAGCTGCCTGTTTCATTCTGGGTTTCGCCTGATTTTTGCGGAACATTTTCCGGAACAGCTCCGGGCACGCCGCCGTGGGCATTTGAAGCTGCTGAAGGCTCACTGCTGTTGACGTTAAGCCAGGCAGCAAAATCCTCCTGCGGTATTACAATAACCTTATTCAGCATGTATGAATGGTTCATGCCGCAGTATTCGGCACATTCAACCTGGTAGGTGCCTGTACTGTTTGCAGTAAAGACGAGATAAGTTTTCTTACCCGGCACTGCATCTTCCTTGATTCTGAAGGATGGAACATAAAAGCTGTGCGTAACGTCAAGCGAATTAAGTTCCAGTTTTACGGGCGTATTAACAGGCACATAAAGAGTATCGTACTTTTTACCGTTTGCATACTGAAAGCTCCATTTCCACATCCGTCCAGTTACCTTAACGCCCATGGCGCCTTTGGGCACTTTTCTTAGTTCGGCAAAAGCCGTGAAACCGTAGTAGAACATTGAAAGTGCCAGCAGTGTGGGCACAGCAATCCAGATGACCTCAAGAGTGAGGTTACCCTCAATATTTGAAGGTTTCGGATTTCTCTTGCGGCTGTATCTGATCACAAAATATATCATGGCAAAAGTAACCCCCAGTAAAATAATTACTGAAATGGTTACTATATAAATAAACGTATTATCAACCGTTTGCGCGTATGTAGAAGCTCCTGACATTTTAACTACCCCTTGGCTAAATTGAGTTTACCTGAATATGATGTCCGCAAAAGTAAAAACAAAAACTGCAGCGAGCGTCATTACAGCAATTAAAATAAACACCTTGAAAACGATGTCATCGAACTTAATATGCATAAATATATTCAATACAAGCGAAGCCTTTGCTGCTGCAATTAAAACTGCAATAAGAAGCGTAATGCCTCCTAAATTAATACCGGCAACGGCAACTGTTGCCGCCGTGAGGGCCAGCAGTGCCAGCCATACCACAACATATGTGCTGTAATTTACAATATGAGGATGCGAATCGTTATTCGTATTGTTATGAGAATCGTAATTAGCCATATTGTTTCCTTATCGTAATAAATAGAATAGGGGGAACAGGAATATCCAGATGATATCAACCAGGTGCCAGTACAGTCCGGAATTCTCCAGCTTGGAAAAGTCCGAAGGCGTAACCCTGTCTTTAGCAATAAAGACGACCATAAAGCTTAGTATTACAATGCCTATTATTACGTGGAGGCCGTGGATACCCGTCATCACATAATAGAGCCCGAAGAAAAGAATTTCACCGGGAGATCGGCTTATAAGCTCAGGAGATTTCGGGTATATTCCGTTCCGGATCTCATGCGACCATTCAAAATATTTAT
>JBLNAZ010000159.1:0-11050 GCA_050259615.1 Syntrophomonadaceae bacterium
GGCATGCAGGGGAAGAGCCTGAACAGAGAAGAGGCTCTTCCCCCTTATGCTATTGTACGGTAACAGTTCCCGTCATCATAGATGAATGATACCGGCAGTAATAATTGTATGTTCCTTTCGAAGAAAAGGTATAGCTGTATGTACCGCCGGAGCTTATGGCTCCGCTGTCGAATTTACCGTCGGGATGACCCGGAGTTCCGCTTGTTACCGTATGTGCGTAGGAATCCATATTGGTCCATGTAACTGTTGTGCCCGCATTAACCGAAATTGAAGAAGGCGAGAACGACATATTTTTCATCATAACCTGGCTTGTGCTTGTATTGCCGTAGCCTCCATTGCCGTAACCTCCGCTGCCGCCTCCCGTGCCGCCGCCTGTGTTAACTTTGGTTGTATCCACGCTTCCTTTTGTGCTTCCGCCAGTATAGCTGTTTGTTCCCATATCATTTTTGCTGCATCCCGCAACTGCTATCATGCCCAGAAAAATGAGCGTCAGCAATAAACGGAATTTATTTTTATTAATATTACTTTCTATTAAACTCATAATCTCTACTCTGCCTTTCTTATCCTTTGAAACACATTATTGACTATTCTGTCGCAGCGTATAAGATTAAAGTTATAAACATCTTTGTAATGGTAGTACTGGCTGAGGTTTTCCCTAAGAATACTTTTAGCCCTGTTAAGCCTTACCTTAACATTTGCTTCAGTTATATTCAGGCATTTGCTTGTTTCGCTGATGCTCATATCTTCAATCTCGCGCATTATAAATACCGCCCTGTATTTTTCGGGCAGTTCATCAACCGCTTTTTCAAGTATATCTTTAAGTTCGTTATTTAGCGTACTGTTGTAAGGGTTGTCCATATTGTTTGTCCCCGCCCCAGGCGGATCATAAGTATTATTGTTAATTAAATCAGGGTCGAAGTAATTCTGGAATCTTTTCTTTTTCTTCAGTCCCTGAAGAAGTTCATTAATGTAAATTCTGATCAGCCAGGTGGAAAAGCTAGATCTTCCCTGAAAGTTAGAAAGCTGTTCATATGCTTTAAGGTAAGCCGACTGTATAGCGTCCTCAATTTCGTCGTCGTCTTTCAGGTATGCATGTCCTATTCTGAAAAGCCTCTGGTTATACCTGCGCATAATTACTTCGTAGAAGTTAACGTCGCCGCCGGTGACCTTTTTAACAATATCCTCGTCGCTGACAGAATTGTTTGCCGCCAGGGTGTATGTTTTAGTTTTTATTTCCATTTCCATTACTTTTTCCTCTGCTCTTTCTTATTGGATAACCGGGAGACAAAAAGGTTACAAAATTCCCGGGAATATTTCCTGTAACCTTTCATTGTTCTAATAATCAAATATTTATAAACAAAAAAAAGGGACAACAAATGATGGCGGCAATTGGTTTGATAATTTTAATAATTTATACGTTTGGAAGATAAAATGGACCTGAAAAAAGACATAAAAGAAGCAAAATTTCTGGGGCACCCCGTACACCTGATGCTTGTGCATTTTCCTATTGCACTCATCCCCTTTAGTGTATTATTCGACGTTCTGGCGGTATTTTATAAAAATCCGCAGTTTGCAGCAACGGGATTCTACATGCTCACGGCAGGGCTCTGGCTTGGGGCTGCAGCAGCCGTTTTCGGAATGATTGATTTTATAAGGATTCCGGAAAGTAAGGACAGGGCCAGAAAGAAAGGAATTATTCATATGATGCTTAATATTACCTGGATGTCGGTCTTTGCTGTAATCTGGGGCCTGAGGCTGAAAGCCTACCCGGCAATTACGAATGAATCATCCCTGGAACTGGTAATTTCGGCTGTTTCTGTTCTTATGATGTTAGTTTCTAACCACTTCGGCGGTGAAATGGTGCTAAAAGAAGGCATAGGGACGGATAACCTCGTAAGGGCAGATGAACCGGCGGAACATTTACCTGCTTATCACAATTATGAAAAAAGCAGCGTATCTCAAAAATAAACGCTGGATTAGTCCCCGGAGCCCGGTATAAAATGAAAAGGCCAATGCGGGAATATTTGTCTCCCGGTTGGCCTTCCCGTCATATGCGGCTGGAATTATTTATTGTTTATAAAGTTGTAATCCTTCAGTATAGTCTCAAGGAAAGGCAGGGGCGGCATGTCTGTTGTGATCCCCAGTTTTTTTGAGATTACTTCTTTTGTCTTTAAGGCCACCTTATCCTGAAGTTCTTCATAAGGGGTTTCATTCCAAAGATCTATTACTTCTTTGATGATTCCGGCGTCCTTATCACTTAGTCCCGAGGCCTCCTGAAATCTCACATTGTAGTTATCATTTATTTCAGTCAGTATGGTATCGCCGAGGCTTGCATCGCTTTTAACCCTGATTACTGTAGTGTTTGCAGCCAGATCACCCAGGCGCTGCCCTTTGCCGTTTATAATAACAGTAATTAGGGCAACGGAGCCGTAGCAAATCACGACGTCAATAATTCTTAAAATCCACCTGAGGAAATAACTTATAAATGTAGGCTGACTTCCGTCCAGCTTTATTACTTTAATGTCCATCGATTTTTTGCCGAAAGACTGCCCGTTCATCATTGTTTCGCATATCAGGTCGTAGAAAGCCGCAGGAAGAAACAGCATGTAAAACAGATAAGTATTAAGGCTTCCCATGCCACTCCTAATTGCTGAGAACGACATTGATACGGCTATTATATATCCTATAATAATCAACAGGTCAATTAAGGAGGCGGCAATTCTTCTGCCCGCACCAGCAATTTCATATTCTACAGTTACATTCTGTGTGGTTTCAATTTTTATTTTCTGCATCTTTTCATTTCCGGCAAATAGTTAGAATAATTTATAAATCAGAGCATTCCCCTTGTCTTTATCTCCAGATATTTATTTATTGTGTTTACCGACAGGCTCTCCGGAGGTGTAAGAATAGACATAATATTATGTTTATTCAGCTCGAACACAATCTGTCTTTTTTCATATTCAAACTTTTCAGCAATTGTTTTCACATAAATATCCTCTGTTTTTTCAGCCTCTTTAACCTTAAGAGACTGAAGCTCGGTATTTTCAAAGAACACAACAAGAACAAGATGGTTTACAGCCAGGCGCCTTAAAAACTGCAGCTGACGTCTTACAGACTCAAGCGTTTCGAAATTAGTGTACAATATTATAAGGCTGCGGTGACTGATATTGGACAGAATGCTTACTGTTAGCTTTTCATAATCGGATTCAAGAAAATCTGTGGACTGCCTGTAAAGTGTTTCCAGTATTTTTGTCATCTGGCCTGAACGGCTTCCGGCAGGAAGCATTGCAGAAATCTTATCGGAAAAAGTAATTATGCCCGCTTTATCGTGCTTGCGGATGGCAATCTTAGAAACAACCAGACTCGTATTTATCGCGTAATCCAGCAGGCTCATTCCCTTAAAAGGCATTTTCATTACGCGGCCGGTATTGATTACATTATAGACCTGCTGTGACTTTTCCTCGTCGTATGTATTAACCATAATCCGTGAACGCCTTGCAGTGGCTTTCCAGTTGACGGTTCTGTAATCGTCCCCCGTAACATATTCCTTTATCTGCTCAAATTCCGCCGAATGACCGAGACGCCGGACTTTCTTTATTCCAAGCTCAGTAAGCCTGTTGGAAATTGCCATCAGCTCATATTTTTCCATCTGTATGAACGATGGATAAACTGCAACAGCCATATCTTCTTCAAACTTAAATTTTCTCTGTGCAAGTCCTAGCGGCGATGAAACGTAAATATTTATGCTGCCGAAACTATATTCCCCTCTTTCCACGGGTGTAAGGCTGTATGTAAGACTCTTCTTTTCACGGGAGTTTAATTTCCCGGAAAACTTTGAATCCCTCTTCTGGAACTGGAACGGGATCTCATCTATTATCATCATCCTGATCTTAAGGCCGTAATAATTTTCCAGGTAAAGTCTGATCAGGTTCTCATCGCCATTAGACAGCCGGTGCGGAACTTCCCTTGAAGCGCTGATTCCTCTTTTTTCACGGAAAAGAATATAAATGTCCAGAAGCAATAAGGCGGCTAATGCACAGACGAGTATTTTTCCAGCAAAAAAGAATACGCCCCAGATGTAACCCAGCGCCAGAAAGGGTACTATTACCCACAGGCATACAAAGAATACGGGGGAAAGATATAATGACTTAATAGTCTTCACTAGCGCGGGACCTCAATTTTATCTATAACCGACTTTAATACTTCGTGTGGTGTAGCGCCTTCCATTTCCTTTTCTGCAGTCAGCTGTATTCTGTGCCTCAGGGCGGGAAAGACAATTTCCCTTATATCGTCCGGAGTTACAAATTCCCTTCCCTTCATTGCTGCAAGTGCCTTTGCGCCCGAGATAATTGAAAGTGAGGCGCGGGGTGATCCCCCGAGGAAAATATCTTTATTGTTCCTTGTATTTACAACAATTTCAGCTGCATATCTTGCAATATTTTTATCAATGTGTATTTGTCTTACGGCCTGGCGCATAAAAGAAAGTTTTTCTTTTGTAATTACGGGCTCAATCATGCTCAGGTCGTTTACCTTCTTCCTGTCGTGGAGTTCGAGCAGAATTTTAACCTCCTCCTCAAGAGATGGATAAGTTATATCCACCTTGAAAACAAAGCGGTCCAACTCGGCCTCAGGCAGGCGGTAAGTGCCTTCCTGCTCAATCGGGTTCTGCGTGGCAAAAACAATAAACGGCTCTTCCATCAAATACGTATTTCCGTCGATGCTGATCTGGCGTTCCTCCATTACTTCGAAGAGTGCCGACTGTGTTTTTGCAGGAGCGCGGTTAATTTCATCTATCAATATTATATTGGAAAAAATGGGCCCTCTGTTGAATTCGAATTCCGAGGTCTTAACGTTAAAGACTGAAGTGCCAATAATATCTGAAGGCATAAGGTCGGGCGTAAACTGTATGCGTGAAAAGCCGCTTGAGATTGTCCTGGCCAGAATTTTAGCCATCAGAGTTTTTGCCACTCCCGGCACACCCTCTATGAGCACGTGGCCGTCTGCAATAACAGCTGCAATAAGGAGGTCTATTACATCCCCCTGTCCTACAATTATTTTTGCAAACTGTTCTTTGATGCTGCCGACAGCGGAGCTCAAATGGTCCAGACCCGCTGCTGTCTTATCCTGTAATGTTAACTGTTCATCCATGAATACCTGCTCTTTTATAAAATGAATCTATCAAGCTGTTTAATTTATGTAATGCTTTTTTATCTAACTTCGGGCTCTGGTCAATAAAATCTATATAGCCGAATATTTCTTTCACATCATCCAAAGCCAGGCCCGACTTGGCAGAAATCCTGCTTATGGTTTCAGCGTTTATTTCATCGGTTTTAATCAGGTAACGCACTCTTACCTGGTCCAGAAAATATGTTATTTTTTTCCGTGCGATATTTTTATGGTTACCCTGCTGGAAATAAAGGCTACCGACAATATTAATGAATTCGAGCGTTGAATTTGCAGGAGGTTTAATAACCGGAATTACCCTCTGCCTGCGCCTTCCGGCAAAAATAATATAAAGCACAACCGAGAGCAGCAGAATGTAATATGCCCACCTGAGAGGTTCAGTGCTTAGAACAAACTGCAGGGGCCCTTTCATACTCTCAGCGCCTTTTTTATAATACTCATCCCAGTATACTTTTCCTCCCGTGGGCAGATAGGATAAAGCCTTATAAATATAGTCTGCATCCAAGGAATCAAGAATGCTGTAATTAGAAAAAGCCTCGGGCAGGCTGTGCAGATAAAAATTGCCGCGGCCGCAATTTAATTTTATAAAATCGGCATCACCGTTTTTCCCCTGGCCAAGCACAACTGCCGAAGAAGTATCAAAACCATCGAAATAAAACGACTCTCCCGCGCACCTAAAAAGATAGGGTTTGGGGTTTCTTAAATTTTTATTTGTAAAATTACTCTCAACGAAATTGCCCGGGAAGATTAATGTGCGGCCCGCCTTCAGTGTGTCTGAAAAGGTTTCACCCAGTCTTGAGGCAGAGATAAATACATCATTGCCCCGTTTTACAAAGTCCATTAGGACATTAAGATCCCCACGGCCGGGATCGAACTTGTCATTTATAATAATATAGACTGAATTGGAATCCCTGTTATCCTTCAAAGTATTAAAGAGAGGGCGCAGAGCAGTGTTTATCCGGCTTCCCGGAAAGAGTTCAGGCAGCATCCGGTATATAATATAGCTCCCGAAAGGCTTCTTATCGCGGTTTGAAAAGCTGAGCGACCAGTCTGTTTTTTTAGGACTCACCGCCTGGGCTACAGCAAGCAGGACCAGTGTTATTAAAACAGGGATTATATATTTTGTGCGGACTTTCATCAGTGTTCTTCCACAGCCTGGTAAAATGCTTCAAATAAAACGCAGACTTCTTCAAAATGAGCTTCTTCCAGAGCCGTGCCTCCATACCATGCTTTTTCAAAAAGGAGGGTCAGCTTTTCAAACGGCTTTTTTATTTCAGGCTCGCTGAGCTCTTTAATATACTGCCTGTTCGTTTTGCTGGCCTGCCATTCTATCATCTCTTTTCCTGCAAGCTGCCTGAGTGACCTTATATAATAGTACCTTACTGCAGTCCGGTACTCTTTATTCCTTATTGCTTCTGAAATCATCAGATCGGGATCAATATTCAATTCCTCCTGATTATTGTCTCCGGTAAATGAAACAGCTGTTTTATCCTTTCTGTAGATGACACCGCTAAGGCTCAGCTTTCTAAGAACAAGAACTACTATAATGGCTGCAAGTGCCACAATTACGTAGTTCAGGTTATTAAACACATAGCCTGCCACTCTGGTTTGGAAGAGTCTTTTCAGCTGTTTTTTTACCCAGCTCCATAATGATGTTTCCGGACTTACAGTTTCAGGCTTATCTTCATAGATAAAATTCCTGTCGAGCCTGCAGCTGCCAAGAGCACGGCCGGAGGGAATTCTTACCTTAACGTCTGAAGAATCCGTTCTGACAATACTCTGCGAGGCAGAGCTTCCGGCAGCACTTTGCCCGGCCAGCGGCAGCATGAAAAGTCCTGCAATTAAAAAATAAAGTACAATTAATGTCTTCAAGCCTGCTCTTGCATGTTTTCAATTTTCTCAAGGAGTCCTATGGCCTCTTTCTTTTCAACCAGGCTGAAGTAATGGAATGACATTCCGATACAGGAGATTGCATAGAATATATAGGAGAAAGTGCCGATTACAGTTGTAATAAGGAGAAGAATAGTACCGAAGAAGGAACTGTCCTCCCACAGGCGGGTTGTTTTAAGAACAATCGTGATCAGCATAGGCGCCTGAAGTATGTAACTGAAAAAAGCCTGAATAAGTCCAAGCACAAACACGAGTCCGAATGTAGCCCACCAGTAGCCTTTTATAAGCGCCGAGCACCTGTTAAAGGCGTCTGAAAAACTGATCTGTTCCCTGTATCTTACAGCAAAGAGGATGCTGAATATTACTGCTATATAAATTCCAGGGAGAAAAAGAATAATTGCCCCAAGGAAAACCCAAAAAGCACCCAGTATCATAGTCAGGGTACTACTGCCGAAGTTCTTTTTAACTTCCTCCCACACATCCGCAGGAGTTATATTCTCAATATCGCTGTCGAGATAGAGGTTAATGTATCCGTAAGTAACCCCAATAACAAGCTGGAAGACAATGAACATTAAAAGGTAATTGAAGGCGAGCCGCGTGAATACCGGTCCGCCGGATAAATCCATAAGGTTAAAGCTGCTCACTATTCCGAGCAGCACTGCCGCAGGTCCAGCAATCAGCAGAAGTGAGGTTGAAAGGCCCTTAAAGTTCTCCCTTATGAATTCGAAGGTTACGTTAATAGTTCCGCCGAAATCCCTGGCCTGTTTGAAGTCGATTTTTCTTTTAGTTTCCATTTGTACTCTCATTTTATTTATTAACAGTTAATTCACTAAAGGGAGCAGATCAGTTTACCCCGGGCAATTTTCTCTCAATGCCTTCTTTTACCCTTTTGGGGTACAATGCGGTGTACCAGATTATAAACACAATTGATGAAATAATTATGAGCAGATTAACCACAAGGGGCATTTCCGTATGTCTTGTAACAAAGGACTCGAAGAAGCCTGCCGTGATGAACAGGGGTATGAGTCCGATAACAATTTTGACGCCGTCGCGTGCGGCATTCATAAAGGATTCCCTGCGGCTGTATGTGCCAGGCATCAAGAAGCTTTTGCCGAGGAGTAATCCTGCAGCTCCGGCAATAATGATAGAAGAAATTTCAAGGACTCCATGAACAAACACAGTTGTAATGGATGTAAACAGATAGTTATGTTCATAGAAGAAATATTCAAAAGCCCCGAGCATGACGCCGTTGGTAAAAAGTATATATCCCGTGCCGAAAGAAAACAGTATTCCCATTACAAAGGCAAAGAACGAGACTTTAATATTGTTCAGCGTAATTCCCAGGAACATATCTGTCTCATTCATTTTCTTATAGACCGACATCGGGTCGCCCTTATCAATATTTTCCTCAGTCATTTTCACGTATGAATCGCCCATTATTACCCTTGTAAATCCCGAGTCATTTGCAGCCGAAACGATTCCAATTAGCAGAGAAACAATAAATATTAAAGAAGAGATAAATATCATGAGGCGGTGCTTATAGAAAAGCAGCGGAAGTTCAGTTGTCCAGAATTTAACAATTCCCGATTTATCTTCTTTCTTGTTGCGGTAAATGCTGCGGTGCGCCTTTGCAGTAAGGGAGTTAAGATAAAGGAGTGTCCTGCTTCCGGGATAAAAAGTCCTGGCATAGGACAGGTCGTCTGTAAGCTGAATAAAGAGCCCGGCCAGGAGGTCGGGATCTTTTCTTCTGTCCTTCTCATCCAGAAGAGTTTCAAAACTCTTCCACATTTCGGCATTTTTCTTTAAGAAAGTTACTTCACGCATAAAAATTTGCTTTGGCCCTTTTCACTTCGGCTTTTATATCTTTTCCCCGGTAATGTTCAATAGCTGTTATATATCTGATGGACGCGCTCCTGCATATCATATACCTGCTCATACAAGTCAAGATCTTTAAGAGTCCCGGGGTCGCGCCCTTCGAGGACGGCAGACTTCAGGAGTGAAAAGAGCTGCACATTAAGAGTGCTGTATTCTTTCAGTGTTTGCGAATCCTTCATAAGAAGCTCATTCCTGCCTTCGCTTTCGAGGTACTGGAGGTTCTGTGTGTATAGGTCTATGCCCGACTCCTGTATATTCTTTGCCATATGCTCGCGTTCTGAAGCCTTGGGAGGGTTTTCAATAACATAGCGCAGGAGGTGCATTGCGCCTTCGTCGTTAGTTTTCAGCTGGCAGATAACTCCTGTACTTTGCGCAGAGCTGCTTAGAGCTTGTTTCGCAGACCTGCCTATATCCGATTCAATTAAGTTATTGGTATCGAGTCTTCCTGAAGAAGCCTGTTTTATAAAATAGATGAGGGCAATCCAAATAAGGCATGACATTGCAACAAAATATAAATTAAGACGCAGAGTAAACTTCTTCCGTCCGGTTTCAGTATTCTCTTCAGTCTTTGGAATCTGTTCGTCTGTCACTGCATTTCCCCCAAAGTGGATAAATCAGGTGTAATAATAAAAAAATAGAACGAAAGATGAAACTGGAAATCTGGATGAGTTATGATATGTTTCAATGTCTTACATCAATAGATCTTCCGAATACGATATACCGGCCGTCAAATGAAAGTGAGGCCATGGTTAATTTTACTTTGTCTCCTGTTTCGGTATATATGAGGCGCCTGTCTGTCCCATCGGGATTAATGCTGTAGAAGCTTTTGTCATCGTAGATGATGACTTTGCTCCTGCCTGGGGACAAAGAAAAATTTTGTCCTTCACCAAGCGCAACAGTACGGAAGTTATCAGCAAGGTCGATGATCTTAACAAAATATTTATTATTCTCACGGACAAGGCAAATTATCCTGTTTTCGTCTATGACCTCAAAGTGTTCCCCATAGAGAGGTATTGAGTTAGGATTAATTAATTCTGAATCGGAGCCTGTCTTTAAGGAATAAGAGCGCAGAGAATACAGGTCTGAAGGCGGCCAGGTCTTTGTCCGTTCCAGATAGATGACCTGGGTATCGTTAAAAATGAAGCCTGGGCTTTTAACCTCCAGGGAATCGGAAGATTTTCTGATGGTTACAGGTTTATCGATTATTGGACTGTTTACAGAACTGCCAATAATTGTAATTCCGGAGTTATCCTGGTAAACAATTCTTGTCATGCTTTTTGAATAGCATGCGCTGCCGACAGGGTTATATCCCACGTTACCCTGAGGGGTTGTGTGATAGTTGCTTTTCAGGATTTGTTTTAATCTGAGTGATCTGGAATCAAGTTCATACAATCCATTGTAATCAGTAGGAAGGAGTATTTTACTGTTATCTGGTGAGTAAGAAAATTTATTGATGTCCCAATAGTCATCCTTCCAGAGAAAAGACTGTCCCGTTCCATCCAGGTTTATAGTATTCAGGCCGATTGTTTGATACGGGCTGCTCAAATAAAGTATTTTATTTGCCTCAGGGAGGAAAGCGCAGAGTCTGCCGCCGTCGGCAATTTTCGTGGAATCGGAGCCATCGGATCTAACGGCCCACATTTCATAATTAAAATCAATGGGGTCATCCCTTTCGGGGCCGAATATATCCTCTATGCAGGAATTGAAAGCAAAAGAGAATAATATCAGAATAAGAAGAGTTAAATATTGTTTAGTGTTTGAAGGCAGTTTCATTGATTTTCCGATATTATTCTGAAAAACAGCACAAAGTCTCCTGCTAAGACAGGAATTTATAAATCCCCATACTAATATATATGGTGACGAAGGGCGTTTTCGGAAAAATTCTCTAAGAAAAATAAAAAATTTAGCGGGACGGGGGATGTCAGGAAATGGTTCCTGAGATCCCCAAAAGCTGACATCCCCCAAAACTGACATTCTGTTAACATTTTAAAATAGAAAAGGCCAATGCGGGAATATTTGTCTCCCGATTGGCCTTTCTGACCATATATGACAGTAATTATTTCAGAAGGTTCATTTTAATTGTCTGCATATAATTTCCCGA
>JBLNAZ010000160.1:0-5877 GCA_050259615.1 Syntrophomonadaceae bacterium
GACCTTTAAGCCTGACCACACTTGCCTCCCAGAAGAAAGGCGAGGTGAAGGAAATTGCTATAACCGGCGGATCCACCACAAATGAATTTACGCTTCATGCATACGATTATTCGCCAAACCACTTTTTCCTGGATACGGTCTATGCAAGCACAGCTCCCAACTTAAATCTTTTTAATAGGTATTATGGTAATGCAATAGCTCAAACGGAATACAAGTACTTTGTTAGTGAAATTGAAGTCTGGAAATCTGTAAATACACAGATTGACAGAGGTACCCAAAGAAGGGGAATTGCCTATATAACTCTGGACCCAAAGAAGAAAGCAAAACTTAATTATGATAACGAACGCAAGGATACTTTAAGCTTCCCTCCGGGCATTAAGGAGATAAACCGCTGGGTAAAACTAATAGAAGGGCAGGATTATGTTCTGCATCCTGAAACAGGCTTTATTACCTTAAAAACCCAGATTCAGGATCAGGATGCTATTGCCGTTGCATACAGGGTAAATGGTGATACAGACAGCAAAGACGACGATCTTTACTATGGCGAATTAGTTGGAAATGATACTAGTAAAACTGCCAGCGAAAAATTGATGGTGCTTAAACTAATCAAGCCGGCAAACCTGAGCCCCCAGTTCAAGATTGCATGGAAACTTCAGTTAAGAAACATTTATCCTGTTGGCGGAAGAAATGTTAACGAGGAGGGTTTTCAGTTTGACGTAGTATATCAGCAGCCTGGAAGCGAAGCCCAGAAAGAAATAGTCGTCAAGAACAAATCAGTTCAGCTTCTCAAAACTTTCGGTCTTGATAATTTAAATGCCGCAAAAACGGGCGAATCCGATGGCAATTTTGATTTTCTTCCAGGCAGAACCATTATACCTGAAACCGGAGAGGTAATTTTCCCTGTGCTTCAGCCCTTCGGAAAAAATATGCCCAGCGATCTGCCTGACTCTCTCCGCTACCCGGAGGTCTACGACACTACGGTTACTTTTGCCAAGCTTCAGGGTGTACGCGACAGATTTTTAATGAAGGGAAAATATTCCGCATCATCCTCGGCTGTTTATAATCTTGGGTATGTTGGTGTGGTCGAAAATTCCGTGAGGGTAACCTTAGACGGAAGGGAGCTTAAGGCCGGCGAGGACTATGTGGTTGACTACATGACAGGGCAGGTGACCATCCGCAACGCGGCGGCACTGGTGCCGGGAGCTGGGCTTAAAATAACCTACGAGCAAAACGACCTTTTCCAGATGGCTTCGAAAACTCTCATTGGTATGCGAGGGGAGCTGAATTTTTCAAAAAATACAAAGCTCGGTTTCTCAGCCCTGAACCTTAATCAGCAAACCCTGTCAGACAAGGTCCGTATTGGTGAAGAGCCTTTAAGTAACTCGATTTACGGTGTGGATTTTTCTTCCGCTATAGACCTGCCTATAGTGACAAAAGCCCTCGATAAAGTATTCTCTACAAGGGAAATGTCGAGCCTGACTGTAAAAGGCGAATTTGCTTATATTTCCCCTGATCCGAATACAAAGAAGAGTACCATTGCAAGCGACAATAGCGAAAGCATTGCCTATGTAGATGACTTTGAGGGAGCTAAAAAAACAATCCCTATTGGTGTAGGCTACACTTCATGGCATGATCTGAGCATACCCGACAGTATGAAATTTATTGCCGACTCTTCTACGGCAGATCAAATGAGCCATAAAGGAAAAAGCTGGTGGTATAACCGCCTGCCCTCCGATGTTCAGGTTGTTAATATCTGGCCACAAAAGAAAGTAGCCCGCGGTGACGAACAGGTTACTGTTCTTGACTTCATGTTTGATCCGGCAAGAAAAGGGACCTATAATTACAACCCGGATCTGGGTAATAAGGATCTGTCATGGGGCGGTATGATGAAGGCTTTATCAAATACCGCAAATAATCTTGTTGAGGAGAATATAGAGTTTATTGAATTCTGGTATCAGCTCGATGCGAATTCAAATACACCGCTAAGCAGTAAACTATTTCTGGATTTGGGTAGAATATCAGAAGATGTAATTCCAAACGGAAGGCTCGATTCTGAAGATAAAAACGGCAATGGACTTATTGATCAGGGGGAAGACAATGGTATGGATGGATTACCTGACCAGCAGGAGCCAGGCTATGATCCGGTCAATAACCCTGATCCCTCGGGTGATAACTATAACTACGTTCCAATGTCAGGCAACTATGATAACATAAACGGGCAGCAGGGCAATGCTGTTTCCATTGATGCCGGAAAACTTCCCGATACGGAAGACTTAAATGGGAACCTGAATCTTGATCGGGCAAACAGTTATTACCGTTATGAGATACCGCTTGATACAAACAGATCAAATAACAAGTTCATAACGGGTGGCGGTAATACAATAGGCAGCTGGCATCAGGTTAGAATTCCGTTAAAAGATTTTGTGAGTAAAATAGGAGATCCTAGTTTTTCAATTATTAATTTTATCAGGCTTTGGGTAAACGGAACCAGTGTGCCGGTTCATATTAGAATTGCAGATTTTAATCTCGTGGGAAATCAGTGGCAGAAAGTTGTCCCGGTTGTAAAAGGAACATCGGATATTAACGATACAACACTTTCACTTTCAGTTGTCAGCGTTGAGGAAAACTCACCAGAATACCAGAGCCCGAGTGGTGTGGAAAGGGAAAAAGACAGAAGCAAACCAGATGAAAACGTTTTAAGAAACGAGCAGTCACTTGCTTTGATCCTCAAAGAATTAAAGAAGGGTGATGAACGCCAGGTGGTAAAGTATCTGCGGGCAATGGACTTATTCAACTATAAGCAGATGAAACTCTTTGTTCACGGTGATCAGAATACAGGCCCTGGTTCAGTTTCGAATTTTGTTAGCGACAGCTCTTATGCGTCTGAAGTATATTTCCGTTTCGGAAGCGATACTTCAAACTATTACGAATACCGTCAGCCCGTAAAAGCAGGATGGAATGAAATCAGTATTCTTTTTGAACAGCTTACAGCCCTAAAACAGCTGAGAGATACACTAAAAGGAGCCTTCCAGAAACCCGTGCCGGGTCAACCAGGGCATTTTTACAGGGTTAAAGGAAATCCGACCCTGACCAGTGTTTCATTCTTTATGATCGGTGTGAAAAACCCTGGCGATAAGGGAAATTCAGATTTTGTCTCCGGTCAGGTCTGGGTTGATGAACTCAGGGTAATTGGTGCAGATGACACAAAAGGCTGGGCATATAGCAGTTCTGCCAGTCTGAAACTGGCAGATATTATGAATATCAATTTTAATATGTCGCAGAAAGACCCATATTTCCACGGACTTGCAGACCGCTTCGGCTCCAGACTTGGCGCCAAGAACTGGGGCGTGTCTATGGATTTTGATGTGATGAAACTGCTCCCGGTTAATTTGCCCGGCAGCAATTTCAGAGTGAACTATCAGAGAACCGAGCAGATCAGCAAGCCTGTCTATGTCCCCGGAACTGATATCAAGGTTGACCAGGCTGCTCAGCAGCTTACCGACAAGAGGATTCAGGAAGGTAAAAGTCCCGAGGAAGCCAGGAAAATTTCAAGTGATTTTATTTCAAACACACATACTCTGAATGTTTCTGATACGTGGAGTATGTCGGGAATGAAAATCAAAGTTCCTTCAAATTTCTGGCTGGTAAGGGAAACAATTAATAATCTTTCCTTCAGCTTCAATTACAATAAAACCCGCGGCAGAAGTCCTGTAAGCGTCGTTAGCCGGAGCTGGGTATGGAACGCTGGTGTGAATTACTCCCTTCAGTTCGGGCAGAATAACTTTTTCTATCCCGCAGATATTCCGGTGCTTGGTACAATTCTGCAGCTCTTTTCAGATTACAGGAACGTAAAGGTTTATTATACGCCGCAGTCTTTAACTGCCAGTGTAAGTGCAACAAGAAATTACGGCTTCCTGCTCTCAAGAGTGGCTAATACAGCGCCGAATATTTCACGCGACTTCAAGGCAACCAGGAACGCGGCTTTCAATTGGAAGATGACCGAAGGGGGACTGTTGAACCTCTCGCTTGCCTATAACCTGGATATTTCTTCTTCTCTGGCTTATCTGCTGACTCAAAATGACATGGAAAGAACTGAAAAAGCAATCTGGGGAGATATCTTTGGAGGACAGTTCTTCGGACGCGACTGGCAATATAATCAGAGCGTGGATCTGAGAACTAATCCACGGCTTCCAAATATCTGGAATCTGAACAACTACTTTAATATAAGTACCGGTTACCGTGTTGGTTACTCCTGGAACAATAACTTTACGCAAAAGGACCTGGGGCGCAGTGCTTCATTTAACAACAGCATCAATCTTGGCCTAAAAGTTAGAGTTAAAGCACTTTTTGACCCTCTCTTTAAGGAAACCATCGATGAGACTGAAAAAAAGGAAAATAAGCCTACAACCACCATGGCTCCTTCTAAGAACCGCCGTACCAGGGAGCGTTCAGGCGATGAAGATCAGACTACCCCTCCTCCGGGGCAGACTAATCAGAATCCGGCTAATCAGAACCCGACTCAGAACCCGGTAGTTAACAGGGACTCTTTGGCTCTAAGAGATTCCAATGCCGTGGCATTTGCAAAGGACAGCCTTGTGAATAAGCCAAGAAAGAACCCTTTTAAGGGGATCTTTAAGGCTTTTAAGGGAGGAATTTATTACATTTTATTTAATTATGAGTCCGTCAACTTAAATTATACCCAGGATAATACGGTCCAGAAATCGGGTATCAGGGCAGAAGGCACGGGATTATATAATTTCTGGGGGTTTAATCAGTATAATGGCAATGGACCCTCGCGATCCTTTATGCTGGGTTTGAGTCAAAACGTGGGCCCCCGTGCACTGAATGCCAATCTCGGGGATAATATGTCTCAGAGAAACAGCCTGGACTTCAGTACCTCACGACCTCTTTGGGAAGGTGCGCAGATCGATATTAAATGGAAAGTCGGCTGGTCAATCAATAAAAGTGCGACGCTTCAGACTGATTCACTTGGCAATACGAAAGTCATCAATATGGCTTCAACAGGAAGCATAAACCGTTCGTTTGTATCATTGCCTCCGGTATTTTTCTTAAGTTTCTTAAACAGCGGCATTAAGCGTGTAAGTGAACTCTATAAACCAGGATCAAACAATCTGTCGGATGCATTCCTGCAGGGTTTTGAGTCTTTGCCTTTGCTGTCCAAACTGCCGTTTTTGAAGGACGTTTCCAGGTTTATTCCAAGACCCAACTGGAGCTTCAACTGGGATGGACTGGAGAAGTACTCAGTATTCAGTTCCTGGGCAAAAAAGGTTTCTCTGACACATGCATACGGTTCTGAGTACTCTGAAGGATGGAAAATCGACCCTGACGGCAGACAGGTAACACAGTCGCAGAAGATATATTACGGATTCCAGCCGCTTGTCGGCTTGAATATGACGTTTAATTCACTCTGGAATGGGAATTTTTCAGGAAATGTGAAATATTCGACAAAAACCGGATATGACCTTGGTAACTCGACGAAAAATATTACAGAAACCAATTCCCGTGAAATTGGTTTCTCGGCAAGTTATTCGAAATCGGGATTTGACCTGCCGTTTTTTGGCCTGTCACTGAAAAATGATATTGAAATTACTTTAGCATATACAAGCAGTAAAAATTCCGTCGTTAACTATCTTATGGATCAGTTTACCGAAGCGGGTATTCCCCAGGACGGAACTGTAAGGACAACTCTGGAACCAAGAATTAAGTACGTAATAAGCTCTAAAGTGACACTTTCCATATTCTATAAGCGCTCTTCGGTTCAGCCTGAAGGTGCAGCCAGAATATCGGCAACAACAACCAATGAGGCTGGACTGGATGTACATATTTCCATCCAGTAATTATTTGTTTGGAAAATCA